>CAYNHL010000083.1:0-16457 GCA_964397015.1 uncultured Desulfobacterales bacterium
ATTCAGGATCTGTTTGACGCTTTCGGACATATATGCCTCCGCTGAAAAAAAAACCGGGGTTAAAGTTTTTATGCGCCTGCTGTCATTCTTTGATCGATCTTCCCTGTGATTACACTCTTTTACCAAACCTGCCATAAAGAATAACACAAAAAAACCTGTCGAGAAATGACAGAAGGGAAAAATGTTTGTTTTGTGAAATTTTTCATTGAATATAAACAAAAGGATTGATACTTAATTGTTTAAGGAAATATGACTCCCCAGTTCAAAAGGGAAGCCATCTACACTGAACGGTTTTTTTAAAACCAAAAAAAGGAGGAGTTATGAAAAAAGGAATTCTGCTAACGATTTTGATTGTGTTTGCACTTTCCGTGCAGAGTCTGTACGCCGGGGACATCGAAAAGGTACGCATCGGTACGGAAGGTGCCTACCCTCCGTTTAACTACATTGACAAAAACGGGGACCTGGCCGGATTTGACATCGATATCGCCAAAGCGCTTTGTGAAGCAGCCGGTGTGGAATACGAGTTTGTGACCCAGGACTGGGACGGTATTATTCCAGGGCTGATAGCAAAAAAATATGACTGTATCATCGCTTCGATGTCCATTACAGCGGAAAGGGACAAGAAAGTCGATTTTACAAAAAAATACTATCAGACACCGGTCCGGTGCGTGGCAAACCAGGATGACATGCTGGATCTGTTCATCAACGGAATTAAAGGAAAAACCATCGGTGTTCAAAGAGGAGTTGTAGGTGCCAATCTTGCCAGGGCCAAATTCGGTGATTCCGTACAGATCAAGGCATATGCAACCCAGGATGAGGCGAACATGGACCTTGCATCCGGCAGGGTTGACCTGGTCTGCGCCGATTCCGTCATCCTTCAGACCGGTTTTCTCGATACTGAAGAAGGAGAAGGATTCCAGTTCTTCGGTCCCTCTTTCATTGATGAGGAATATCTTGGAAAAGGTATCGGCATTGCCGTCAGGGAAGGCGATAAAGATCTGCAGAAACTTTTTAACGATGCTATCGACAAAATCAGAGAAAACGGTACGTATAAAGAAATCAACAACCGGTATTTTGATTTTGATGTATACGGCAAGGAATAATTCATACCCTTTTGCCGTTCCGGCATAAATTTAGGAGGCGGATTGGGCGAGTCAAAGAGAGTTGCCGTCAGGGCTGAAAATATTTACAAGAGCTTTGGAAGCCTTGAAGTACTCAAGGGTATTACCCTTGTGGCGAATGAGGGAGACGTCATTTCGCTTATCGGGTCTTCCGGGTCCGGAAAGAGCACCTTTCTGCGGTGCATCAACCTCCTGGAGGCTCCAACTTCCGGAGAGATCATCGTAGGAGATGAACATATCAGGTTAAAGAAAAACCGCAAGGGAAAGATCGTCCCTGCGGACCGCAAACAGGTGGACCGTGTTCGGACCAGACTCGCCATGGTCTTCCAGCATTTTAATTTGTGGTCCCACATGACCGTGCTTGAAAATATTATAGAAGCCCCTGTCCATGTGCTTAAAAAAAACAAGAAAGAGGCAAAGGACAGGGGGATGGCGCTTTTGGAAAAAGTGGGCATTGCCGACCGGTATCATTATTTTCCGGCCCAGCTTTCCGGGGGCCAGCAGCAGCGGGCCGCCATTGCCAGGGCACTGGCAATGGATCCCGAAGTTCTTTTGTTTGACGAGCCCACGTCCGCCCTTGACCCGGAACTTGTAGGGGAGGTTCTGAAGGTAATGAAGGATCTTGTAAAGGAGGGCCGTACAATGATCATGGCCACCCACGAGATGGGGTTTGCAAGAGAGGTCTCCTCTCATGTGATATTCCTCGACAAGGGCATCATAGAGGACGAGGGACCGCCTTCATACATTTTCGGAGAACCTGAATCGGAAAGGTGCAGGATGTTCCTTTCCAACCTGGTGTAATCCTATTGAGGCAGGAGTATTTGGATCGTGTTTGATCTGGAAGGTTACGGACATTTACTGTGGAAAGGGGGGCTGTTGACCCTCCAGGTCGGATTGTTATCGATGGCTGTTGCGCTTTTGCTTGGCCTGGTTGCAGCTTTGTGCAAGCTTTCAAAAATCCGGATACTCGATTTTACAGCAGGTCTCTACACCACTGTAATAAGGGGGATACCCGAACTGGTGCTGATCCTCCTGGTTTACTACGGCGGTCCCACTCTTGTCCAGGATTTTGCAGCAATGCTGGGCCGTGATATTTATGTGGACCTCAACCCTTTTTTCGCCGGCAGCATGACCATCGGTTTTATTTACGGTGCGTTTGCCACCGAAGTTTTCCGGGGGGCGTTCATGGCCGTATCAAGGGGCCAGCTCGAAGCTGCAAGGGCCTGCGGAATGAGTCCGTTCCTTTCATTCCGGCGAATTCAGATGCCCCAGATGTGGCGGTTCGCCATCCCGGGGTTAGGGAACGTATGGATGGTACTGATCAAGGCAACCGCCCTTATCTCCGTAATCCAGCTTCCTGAGTTGATGAGAAACGCGGATGTCGCTGCAAGGGCTACCCGGAAACCCTTTACCTGCTTTTTTATGGCATCGCTTCTTTATCTTTTGATCACAATTTTATCCCTTGTCTTCCAGCAGTGGGCGGAAAAACGTGCAAACCGTGGTGTAAGAAGAGAATAGGACCAAGTATATGAACATAGGTGATATAGGCGTTATAGTAGAAAGTTTGCCCGAGTTTGCCAAAGGGATAGCAGTTACCGTTGAAATCACCGTTATCAGTGTAGCCATAGGATTCTGCCTTGCCATTGTTCTTTCGATCCTCAGGGTATCCAAAAACCCCTTTATCTGGATGCCGGTTTACGGATTCAATTTCTATTTCAGGGGCACGCCGCTTCTTGTTCAACTCTTTTTAATTTACTACGGCTCCGGACAGTTTCAGGATTTTCTTTCCCAGATCGGCCTGTGGCATCTTTTCAAAGAAGCATATTTCTGTGCAATACTTACCCTTACACTCAACACTGCAGCCTATGCAGGAGAAATTTTCAGGGGGGGGATAGAAGGTGTCTCTTTCGGAGAAATCGAGGCTGCAAGGGCCTGCGGAATGTCCGGTGTCAAGCTCTACAGGCGGATTATCATGCCGGCTGCGATTCGAATCGCCTGGCCGGCCTATACCAATGAAGTCGTATTTCTTCTTCAGGCTTCATCTCTTGTATCCATCATCACGCTGATGGATATAACCGGTGTCGCAAGGGTAGCGGCCGCCAGGACATTTGCTTTCTACGAGCTGTTTTTGTTTGCAGCACTGATTTACCTTGTCCTGGTGTACGGTGTGATTTTTGCCTTCAAAAAAATTGAAAGCCGCATCACCGCACATCTTGTACACGAAGCCTAATAATAAGTAAATACATGCAGTAACATTCCTTTTGCCGCCCTCTTTTTTTTGTAAGGTTGCGGTCAGGTACTCCTGTCACTTGACATTGCCGCTTATTTTCTTTAGGAAAACTTATGATAAATATGATACATCTTACCCATAACGTTTAAAAGAAAAGGAACCAGTATAATGGCTCAGCTTATTTCCGACAGACGGGATATTGACTTTGTGCTTCATGAGCAGATCGGCATGGTGGAGCATGAATCATTCCGGGAGTTCAATAAAAAAACCATCGACCTCATTGTTACAGAAGCCCGGAATCTTGCCGTAAAAGAAATCCTGCCGACACAAAAACCCGGAGATGAACAGGGGTGTGTGCTTGAAAACGGCAAAGTAACTGTTCCACAGGAATTTCAGCGCGCCTGGAAACTATTTTGTGAAGGCGAGTGGCTGGCCATGTGTGACGATCCCGAGGTGGGTGGACAGGGAATGCCCCGCCTGGTTGGATGTGCCGCACTTGAATACATGGTGGGTGCAAACCCGAGTTTCATGCTCTATTACGGCATGACTCACGGTGCGGCCAAGCTGGTTGAGGCCTTCGGCACCCCGGAGCAGAAAGCATCCTGCATGAAAAAGATGTTTTCCGGCGAATGGGGAGGCACCATGCTGCTGACTGAACCGGAGGCAGGCTCTGATGTCGGTGCTCTCAGCACTACGGCTGTAAGAAAAAAAGACGGAACCTGGGCCATACAGGGCACCAAGATATTCATTTCAGGCGGCGAACATGACCTTTGCGAAAATATTATCCACCCGGTCCTGGCCAGGATAGAAGGCGCTCCTGCCGGTACCAGGGGAATTTCACTGTTCCTTGTGCCCAAGTACCGCATCAATCCGGATGGCAGCTGTGGAGAATTCAACAACGTGGTCTGCACCGGTCTTGAAGAAAAAATGGGTATCCACGGCAATGCCACCGCCACCTTGACGTTAGGAGAAAAGGGGGAATGTACAGGAACGCTGCTCGGCGAGGAAAACAGGGGCATGCCGGCCATGTTCAAAATGATGAACGAAGCCCGGGCGTTTGTAGGCATGCAGGGATTCGGAGTGGCCACGGCCTCTTACATGTATGCCCTGGACTACGCCAGGAACCGCATCCAGGGACGGCATATCCTGGCCGGCAAACAAGCGGATGCCGAAAGTGTCCCCATAATCCGGCATCCTGACGTCAAACGCCAGTTGTTGACAATGAAATCCAACGTTGATGCAATGCGCAGCCTGATCTATTATTACGGCAAGTGCACAGACGTGGTGGACACCACAAAAGATGAAACACTGAAAAAAGATACGGCCGCTCTCATTGAAGTACTGACCCCCATTGTCAAGGGCTATATAACGGACAGGGCTCTCGAGGTCTGTTCCCACGGAGTGCAGGTCTATGGCGGATACGGGTATATAAAAGAATTTCCTGTGGAGCAGTTGATGAGGGATGCCAGGATTTTCATGATCTACGAGGGGACCAACGGCATCCAGGCCATGGACCTTATCGGCAGGAAACTTGCCATGAACAGCGGCCGGGCTTTCGCCTTTTTCCTGTCTCAGATGAAACAGACGGTCGAAACCGCCTCAGGTATCGACGGCATCGAAGGCCTGGTGAACCGGGTTTCCAATGCCGTGACACGCTTAGAAGCACTTGCCAAAGACATTGGCGACCGCGCCCGTTCATCTAGGGTCCTCAATGCTTATGCCTTTGCCCATCCGTTCCTGGATGTAACCGGTGATGTGACCTTTGCGTGGATGCATTTATGGAGGGCATCGGTTGCCGCTCCAAAGCTGCTCAAAAAGGCCGGAAGCATGGATACTGAATCGATTGTCCGGGCTGCTGGAAAAAACAAGGATGCCGCTTTTTACGCCGGCCAGATCGATACCGCCCGCTTTTTCATCAACACGCTGCTGCCGGCAACCTTAGGTAAAATGGATGCCGTCATGGAAGGCGATACCTGTGTTGAAGACATCCCGGAGATTTCATTGGGATCAAAATAACCTGACAAAGAAAGGAGTCCTGCATGTTAGACTATCTTAAAAAAAGCCTGCTGACCGGAATAGGCCTTGCTTTACGCTCCAAGGATGAAATAGAGGAACTGGCCAAGGAGTTTGCCCAGAAATCATCGATGAGCCAGGACGAGGCCCGCCAGTTTTTTACCGAATGCCAGCAGAAATACGAAGAAGCCAGGAGCAACCTGGACCGGAAAATTGAATCCAGCATTGAAAAAGTCATTACAAAACTCGAACTGCCAACGAAAAAAGACATTCAGGAGCTGAACAACCGGATCGATGAGCTGAATAAAAAAATAGCCGGTTTAAACAGCTGAGCCTGTTTTTTCAATGCTCAGTATAAAAGGAATCGGCAAGGTAACACGCAGATACCGCAACCTGATGCGGTACCGGCAGATTATTGCCGTGATTATCAAATACGGATTCGGTAATATTATCGAGTCGTTACATATTGATCAATATATCGAATCCGGGCTCCAGCTGATATCCGGACAGAAATCCGAAAAAATTGAAAGACTTTCCGGATATCAGCGCATCCGCCTGGCTTTAGAAGAACTCGGGCCGACCTTTGTCAAAATGGGGCAGATGCTCTCCACGCGGCCCGACCTGATCCCGGTGCCCCTTCTCAAGGAACTGACCAGGCTCCAGGACAAAGTCCCGCCTTTTGAGTTTGAGCATGTGAACAGCATAATCGTGTCTGAATTCGGCACTCCTGTTTCGGCACTGTTCGATTATATCGAAGAAAAGCCCTTTGCATCCGCATCCATAGGCCAGGTTCACCGGGCTGTCCTGAAAGGCAACAGGAACATAGCCGTCAAGGTCCAGCGGCCAGGTATAAGAAAAAACATCGAGGTGGACCTTGAAATCATGCATCACCTGGCGACATTGATGCAGACCCACATCAAGGAAATAGAACCGCACCGTCCGGTGACCATTGTGGAAGAATTTGCCAAAAGCCTTGAAAAGGAACTGGATTATACCATCGAAGCCGCCAACATGGACCGGATGGCCGCACAGTTTTCCAACGATCCGTCAATCCGCATACCGTCCGTATTTTATGCAGCATCCGGACAAAAGGTGCTGACCATGGAATTCATAAACGGCATCAAGATCTCTGAAATCCAGGCCATCGATGATGCCGGATATGACAGGAAGCGCAGCGGACAACATGGGGCTGACAACCAGGCTCCTGTGCGAATTGACCGAATACGACACGCAGCCGGATCTGGATCACCTGGAAAAAACCATAGCTGTTTTTGTGAACCACCACCTTAAAAAACCGCTCAAACAGCTTCAGACCGGGAAAATGGTACATCAGTTCCTGGAACTGTGTGCCCTGCACGGCCTCAGAATCCCACCCGATTTCTTTTTAATGATAAAAGCCTTTGTCGCTGTCGAAGGCATTGCCCGTCAGCTCGATCCTGATTTCGACATGTTGAACCATGCCGTTCCCTATGTACGCAAAGCCAAGTATGAAAGAATATCTCCCTCCAGGCTGGCCGGAGATGCCCTGGATATAGCCAGGGAGACAATGCGGCTGTTCCGAATGGCACCAGGAGATATCATAGAGCTTATGCGGCTGGCCAAAAAAGGGAAACTGGAGCTCAATATTCACATTGCGGGACTGGACAAAGTACTTGAAAGCCATCACCAGACCAGCAACCGAATCGCATTTGCAATAATCATTGCAGCCCTGATAATGGGGTCGGCACAATTGATCAAATCGGTGATACCACCGACCCTTTTCGGGGTGTCGGTAATTGGCATCGCCGGTTTTTCAGCGGCCGCCGTTATGGGGGTCTGGCTGCTGCTGGCCATCATGAAAACCGGAAGGTTGTGATCTACCCCGTATAAGTTCCGGATAAAAACACCAAAGGCCAGGATCGATAATAATATTGCCAAAAACAGACCGTCTGTGTTAATGTGACAGGCAGCGACAAAAAATTCCACAGCTGACTAAAAACAATGAATGGAGGCTTTTTTGGAGGAATTCCTGACGGTCAGAATCGCTTACATTGACTGCGCGGAACACCTTGTGATGGCAATGACGTCATTTCGCCAGACTGAAGGCGACATTGCACCCGGAGACCTGGATGTAAAAGGAGTACCGATGAACTCCTTTGTCCAAATCCTGGATGCATTGACTGAACGATCGGTCCAGGCTGCCTTTATACCGGTTCCAGCCGCCATGCATTTATTCTCTAACGGCCTCGATATAAAACTCGTGATGTTCGGCCACCGTTCCGGCAGCGTCATGGTGCAGCAGCCATCCATTCAAAAACTTGTTGACTTCAAAGGCAAAAGCATTCTTTTGCCCCATGAACTGTCCATACAGGCCATGCTTGCTCACCGTTTGTTTGCAGCGGCAGGAATAACACTGGGAACTGCAGATTCACCCCGTGCAGATGTCACAATGGAGATTGTCCCCCCTTTTCTCATGCCTGAAATGATGGCGGCGGACGACGATCACGACATCGGGGGCTACCTGGTATCGGAACCCTTTGGTTCCCAGGCTGTCCAGGCGGGACATGCAGCCCTTCTGTGTTCTTCGCATCACCTTTTCAAAAATCATCCAGGCAGTGCGCTGGTGGTATACCAGGACCTTGTCGATTCCAGGCCAGATTTCATCAGGGAACTGACAGGCCAGTTATTTCAATCTGCAAAAATCCTGGAAAACAGGCAAGACAAAGCATACAGCGCTTTATTCCAGCGCTTTTGTCCCGACATCACCGGCTCTCAGGACCTTCTTTTTTCCAACTCCAGGGTCAGTTATGCACCCGGATTGCTGGTGCCGGATAAATCCACCCTGCAAACCATCCAGCAATACATGGTAAAAAAAGCAGGTATGCTGCCGGATACCGTCGACATCGACAATCTGGTCAATGATGCGTTTGCCGCAACCGCTTTACAGGAAGATAATTCGTGAACATCGAGATACAAAACCTGTCCAAGACCTACCTGAAATCAAAGCACAGCGAAATTGAAGTGCTCAAACATATCAGCTTTTCCATAAATAAAGGTGATTTCGTTATCATTCTCGGGGAATCCGGCTGTGGAAAAACCACATTGCTCAACCTTCTGGCTGGATTTGAAACTCCCACTTCCGGCAGGATCCTGGCCGATGACAACCCTGTCACAGGGATCCACCCCTCACGCTCCATGCTCTTCCAGCAGCCGGCCCTCATTCCCTGGCTGAGCATAAAGGACAACGTAGCCTATGGGTGCAGGATCAGAAAAGACACAAAAAACCTGGAATACAGGGTGCTCCAGTTCCTGGAAATCATGGGACTTTCCGGCTTTGCCGACGTAAAACCCCGGCAGCTTTCACTGGGTATGGCACAGCGGGCCTGCCTGGCAAGGGCCCTTGTGGGGCGCCCCAATGTCCTGCTTCTTGATGAACCCTTTGCCTCCCTGGATACTTTCACCCAGGCCCATATCCAGGAAGAACTTGTGAACCTGTGGCTGTCCGAGCAATTCACCACTGTATTTGTCACCCATGACATTGACGAGGCGATCCGGCTTGGAAACAAAATTGTACTGCTGGCAGGCAACCCTGCCAGTATCGCCCAGGTTTTCGATATTGACGATCCCTACCCAAGAGACAGGAACAGCCGGGAGTTCAAAAAGATCCGAACCACCATCCTGGATAAATTCAAACATGCGTATCTGGCCAAGAGGACATTTTTGTAATGACGGTTTATCCAAGAGACCCGGGAAGAAGGCTTTTCATCAAAACTGCGGCCGCCTCCTGTGCCGGCCTTCTCATTCCCAAAGCCGTTAAAGGGGCCTCAGGGAGCTCACGGCTCAAAATCGGATATCTTCCCATTACCGATTCAGCCCCTTTGCTAGTTGCCCACAGCCTTGGATATTTTGCCGGGGAAGGGCTCGATGTTCCCGACCCGGTAATGGTAAGATCATGGAGCGTACTGGTTGAATCGTTTCTTGCCGGAAAATTTGACATCACCCACATGCTGTTTCCAATTCCTGTATGGATGCGGTTCAACCGCGAAGTTCCGGTAAAGGTACTGGCATGGAACCACATCAACGGCAGTGCCATTACCGTAAGAGGTGATTCCGGTATATCCGGTTTTTCCGATTTGGGCGGGCGACAAATCGCTGTGCCGTCCTGGAACTCCATGCACAATATCATTCTTCAGATGGGCATAAGGTCCTATGGCCTGAAACCGGTCATAAAGCCCCAGTCCGCCCGGCTCAACCCGGATGAAGTCAACCTGTTCATCCTGTCACCACCTGAAATGCCCACGGCCCTGATGGGGAAAAAAGCGGACGGGTTCATTGTGGCTGAACCCTTCAACGCCCTTTCTGAAATCAGGTTCAATGCGAAAATCATGAGATTTTCAGGCGATATCTGGAAAAATCATCCCTGTTGTGTTATTGTAGCTCTTCAGACATTTATCGACCAGAATACCGAAACGATCCAAAAGGCGATTAACGCAGTGGTGAAAGCACAGCGATGGTGCAACAGCAACCCGGAGGAAGCGGCACACCTGTTGAGCAGGGATGGAGAAGGATATCTGCCGGTATCTTTTCCTGTTCTCAAGCAGGTATTCACCATGCCGCAAATGGACCGCCTGCTGCACCCCGAGTGGCAAGTCCGGCGGATAGGGTTTCAACCCTATCCATTTGAGTCTGCCACCCGTTTCATTATAGAGCAGATGTCCAGAACCCTGATGGAAGGAGACACGAGATTCCTCGACCGGCTTGATGTCTCACGGGCTGCCGTTGAACTGGTGGATGACAGATTTGTCAAAAAAGCCATTGACAAAATCGGCGGACTTGGAAAATTTTTCCCCGGATCCACGGATCCCGGGTATACCAGGGACGAGATCTTTGAAATCCATTAATCGATTCATATACAAAAATTCAAGGGAAGTCGGCCTGAATGCCGTCTTTGGTAAAAGCTTCGGCTGGAAATATGAATTGATCGGCCTGATTTGCTTCGGTTTCCTGTGGGCAGGTGTTTCCACGTTTATTTTCACCCGGCCCCAGTTCAGCCAGTTCAATGGTTTTTTGCCCTGGCCTACCGTCAAGGCCCTGTATGCCTACCTGGGCGAAAGCAGGTTCTGGGTATCGGCAGCCGCCAGCCTGATCCGGGTCGGTGTAGGTATCGGCATTGCAGGGCTCATCGGCATCCCTTCCGGCATACTTATCGGCTTTTACCCAAGGCTCAGGTCCTTTTCCTATTCTCCCATCCAGTTTGTCCGGATGATCAGCCCGTTGTCATGGATGCCCCTTGCCCTGCTGCTCTTTGGCAGTTTTGAAACAGCTGTTTATTTTCTCATTGTCATGGCCACGGTTTGCCCCATCATCCTGAATACAGCCATCGGAGTGCTCAACACCAAACCCCAGCTGCTGAAAATGGCCTTGAACCAGGGGGCTTCCAATTACCAGCTGATCAGGACAATCGTTATTCCCTCGTCACTGCCTTATGTGCTGACCAGCCTCAGGCTGGCCCTGGGGATTGCATGGATTGTCCTGGTCCCGGCCGAATTTCTGGGTGTCTCCAGCGGGCTCGGATATCTTATCAATGACGCCCGCGACACAATGGAATATGACAACCTGATGGCCATCATCATTGCCATTGGTATTATCGGTTTTCTACTGGACAGGACAATCCAGTATCTTCAGAAAAAACTGAGCTGGACATGGAATGAATAATTTTAATAAATATGATATAGTTCTTGGAAATCAACTTTAAGGAGTTCAACTATGGCGGTAGACCCGAATATCAAAATTGTGGTTGTGGATGATTCCGGAACCATGCGCATCATGTTCAAGCAGATACTGAACAAGGCAGGATACAATAACCTGGTCATGGCAGTCAACGGCGTTGACGGCCTTGAAAAAATCAAAGCCGAAAACCCGGACCTGGTAATCAGTGACTGGAATATGCCCCAGATGGACGGGCTTGAATTCCTGACCGAGCTTAGAAAAATTGAAGCCTATAAAACTCTCCCTTTTATCATGGCCACAGCCCAGGCAGACAAAGGCCAGCAGATCGCCATCCAGGAAGCCGGCGGTAACGGCCATGTCCCCAAACCGTTTGATGAAAGCCAGATCAAACTTGCCATTGAAAAGGCATTTTCCGGTGAAATGGAAACGTCGGTCAAACACCTTCCCAGGCAACGCCACCTGATTGGAGGAAAAGTCGAACTCAACGTGGCCCATATCCAGATCACGGATCACCTGATCTTAGGGGCATTGAAACACCGCATAGAACAGGGAGAAGTGGACCCTGTGCACTTTGATTTGACCACCAGCATGAAAACAGGATGGAACCCGATCCAGGAAGGGCTTGAAAATGGAGAAATCGACTGCGCCTTTGTACTGGCCCCCATTGCCATGGATCTGTTTGCCTATGACTCCCCCATAAAACTGGTCCTGTTTGCCCATAAAAACGGCAGCACATTTGTCAGGAGCCGCCATTACGACCACCGCTTCGATTCGCTGCAAAGCTTTTATAAATACAAAGTGGTGGATATCCCGCACAAGATGTCCGTCCACCACATGCTCGCCCACCAGTTCCTCAAGGAGCTCGGACTGAAACCAGGTGTTCCCGGGAAAAAAGCCATCAATGTCCGTTTTGAAGTGGTTCCACCGGTTAAAATGCCGGACATCATGAAAGAAAATGAAGATGTTGCAGGCTTCATGGTCGCAGAACCCATTGCCACCAAAACCATAGTCAATGAAATCGGAAATCTGGAATTTTTTTCCGCATCCCGGTGGCAGGACCATCCCTGCTGTATAGTGGCCATGCAGGAAGATTTTATCAACGCCCATCCTGAAGCCGCCCAGGAATTTGTCAGCCTTCTGGTCGATACCGGCGAATATATTGAAAACGATAAAATCAGGGCTGCAAGGATTGCTGTGAGTTTCCTGGACCCGGAAGGAAAGCTGGGATTGAACCCGGACGTACTTAAAAACGTTTTTTCCCAGCCCAATTCTATCAGGTGGGACGGACTTTATCCATCTGCCGAGGGTCTGGATAAAATCCAGCGATACATGCACGATGTAATGGAAATCGGACGTATCATCGATCTTGAAAAATTTATAGAGCCCGGTTTTGCAAACGAAGCGTTTAAATAAACCAAAATGGAGGGATCAATGAAAATCACTGACCCGGAAATTATAAAAACAGGGGAAAAAGACCTGATTGACGCTGTCAAGGAAGATCTGGACTGGGATGCCCTCAAGGACATCATCAAGGAAAAGGTATCCCGGGCGGCCCTTGAATCCAAAGATGGACAGATTGTGGTCCACAACAACCAGGTGGCATTCAAGATCAATTTCGATCTCAAAATGAGCGGCAGCCTGATGTTTGACCGGGAAGGCAACTATATCCCCGAAGACGGTGATCTGAACGATGCTTTGCTGCCGGAAAAGGAAAATGATGCCGCCCTGCCTGCGGCGGATTCCCTTGCCCCGCCTGGCAGCGAACTTGCAAACGAGGAGATTGATGACATATTGAAGGAAAGCCGTGATTTCTGGGATCAAAACACAAACGACACTGATGGAGAAGAATCATCCGACGTTTGATCATGCCTGTTTTGACCGGCAGCGGCAATTCAATCCCGGCAGGTTGATTTGTAAAAGGGGCAGACGGTATCAAGGGGGCATTCACCGCACACTGGGGCCCTGGCTGTACAAAGCTGCCTCCCGAAATATATCAGCCACAATGAAAAATCGCTCCACGCGGAACGGGGTATTTTTTTCATCAGGTCAAACTCGATCCTGACCGGATCTTTTTCACCCGTCAGCCCCAGCCGTCTCGAAATTCTCTGGACATGGGTATCAACGACAATGGCCGGTGTATTGAAAACTGAAGATAGCACTACATTGGCGGTTTTCCTGCCGACACCGGGCAATGTGAGCAGCTCTTCCATATTGTCAGGCACCTTGCCTCCATAATGCTCGAGAAGAGCCCCGGCACAGGCTTTGATATTTTTTGCCTTGTTGTTGAAAAATCCGGTGGAAAAAATGATGGATTTAATATCCTCGAGAGGGGCGCCTGCCAGTTCTAACGGGCCTGGATACCGCCCGAACAATACCGGGGTGACCCGGTTGACCTGGCTATCCGTACACTGGGCCGATAAAATGGTGGCTACGAGCAGCTGAAAAGGACTTTTATGTACCAGCTGGGTTTTGACATCCGGATACCGGACCTGTAATACACCAAGAATATGAGATATTTTCTGCTTTGATTCAACCATGAGTGTCACTATATATGAACCTTTCTGATCCAGCAAGCCCTGTACGAGGTATAGGACTGTGCTCCGGCGGCCTTGACAGTATCCTGTCTGCACTTGTTCTCAGCCGGCAGGGTATAAAGGTCACCTTTGTCACCTTTGAAACCCCGTTTTTCAATGCCGATGCAGCACGTAAAGCCTCGGCCCGGACAGGCATCCCACTGATAGTTAAGGATATCACCGACCCTTATCTTGAATTGCTCCGTGCTCCCAGGGCCGGATTTGGAAAAAACATGAACCCCTGCATGGACTGTCACGCGCTTATGTTCTCACAGGCCGGTGATATCATGAGCAGAAAGGGATTCGATTTTCTGTTCAGCGGGGAGGTCATGGGACAGCGCCCGAAATCCCAGACCAGAAATTCGCTGCGGTACGTGGAAAAAAATTCCGGATACCAGGGCCGGATTTTAAGACCCTTAAGCGCCCTCTGCCTGGAACCGACCCCCATGGAAGCCGAAGGCCTGGTCGACAGAACCAGGTTGTACGGTATATCGGGCCGATCCAGGAAACAACAGATCGAAATGGCCCGATCATTTGGTGTCACGGATTATCCGGCACCGGCCGGAGGATGTCTCCTGACAGATGCATCTTTTTCAAAGAGATTGAAAGACCTGATGTTTGTTCAAAAAACATTTGAAAAAAAAGAGCTTTATCTATTGAAAACCGGCCGGCACTTCCGCCTCGATGTCCACAGCAAGGCAATCGTAGGACGGTCCCGGAAAGACAACATATACATGCGGCGGTACTACGACCCTGACCGGGATTTTCTGATTTATCCTGAACGGCTTGCAGGGCCTGATGTGATGGTGTTCGGAAAAGTTACAAAACAGGGCCTTGATACGGCATCGATGATCTGCGCCTCATACACCAGACCAGACGGGCGCAGCTCCATCTCCGTCACGACAGCTTCGCCGGCAGGTCAAGCCTGTCATGACGTCACGGTGCACTCCTTGGAAAAATTCCGGCACCTTATGATTTAAAGGGTTGAAAGAGCAGCCTGCCTGAAAAAGTAAAAAGATTTAACATGCCATGGATTCAGACTTTTCAGTGATAAGTCATCTTGTCCCAGAAATCTTTTTCATCCTTGACCCAGTCAGGTCCGAATTTTCTCTCGCAAAAATCCGCCAGCCTTGAATACCATCTTGTCCATGGATTTTTCCCCTGGGCTTTTGCTTCCAGGACATCGACCAGAAAAGACTCGATGTTGATCATCTCTTCCTTGGGTATGTACGAGTATGCCCCGCCCCTGTAAGATTTTTTGATATTGTCAGGGCTCAGTGCATGTGCGGTCAGCATGACTGCAATCACGCCTTTCTGGTTGGCCTTTTCCAGCAGGCGGTATCCATCGACGCCCATGATATCAAGGATGGCAATATCAAATTCACGGGTCTGCAAAAGCTCGTCTGCAGCCTCAAAACTCTCTGCACGTGTAAGTTGACACATATCCAGGATCTCTTCAAGGGAATCGAGCACATCCGGTTCATCATCAACTATAAGAACTTTCTTGTTTTCAAGAGGACTATTTGCCATTTTATTTTCCGATCTGTTAAAAATTATTTCTTACCACTTTCAATCATATATATAGATCATAACCGCCTGATAAATTCAAGCGCTTTATCATTCCATGAGCCTGGCCCTGAGTTGACCGCAGGCCGCCAGGATATCATCCCCCTTGCTTTTCCGGATTATGGCGGTCATGTTTTTATCCAGCAGAATCTGAAGAAACGACTGAATTCTTTCCCGGTCAGGCCGCTCAAAACTGCCGGATTCAAATTCATTGAAGGGAATAAGATTCACTTTGGCCTTGATGGGTCTCAACATCCTGACCAGCTGCCGGGCATTTTCATTAGCATCATTGACCTCTTTTATCAGTATGTATTCAAATGTGATCTTGTTCCTGGGTTTCATGGAAAACCTGCGGCAGGCTTCCAGCAGGGTTTCGAGTGAATATTGGTTGTTCACCGGCATGAGCATGGACCGGGTGATATCATCCGTGGCATTGAGGGAAACCGCCAGGTTGACATCAGTGTCTTCTCCCAGCCGTTTTATTTCAGGCACCAGTCCGCAGGTGGACACCGTGACCCGCCGGGCAGCGAACTTGAGACCGAAATCCGTATCCAGGATGATCCCCAGTGCCTTGACCAGGTTGTCATAATTGGCAAGAGGTTCCCCCATTCCCATGAAGACTATATTCGAGAGCCGCTTTTCCGGCACTCCAGAGTCTGAATGTACCAGGCTGCGCACCTCCCGGATCTGGGATACCATTTCGGCCACACTCAGGTTGCGCTGCCACTTTCCCTTCCCCGTCAGGCAGAAACGGCATTTCTGGGCACACCCAACCTGGGAAGAGACACAGAGGGTGAAATGATCTTTTTCAGGGATCAGGACCGATTCGATATAATTGCCGTCCAGGAGCCTGAACAAAAACTTGCGCGTGCCGTCTTTGGAGGTCTTTGAAGTCTCTATCTCAAGGCGGGGTATTTGAAACCGTTCGCCGAGCATCTGGCGCAGATCCCTGCCAAGGTCGGTCATCTGTTCAAAACTTGAGGCATCCTTGAGGTAAAGCCACTTGAAAATCTGGCCGGCCCTGAATGATGCCAGGCCCTCTTTTTTGAACCATTCTGACAGTTGTGGCCTGGTATAATCCAGTATATTTTCCATATGTGATCCATGGGTGAAAAGTAATATTTTCTTGACATATCACGAAATATATACTAATTTCAACGATTTGATTTGAAACAGAAAATTTTTGGAAAGTTTTATGTTTGACAGTTTAAGTGACCGGCTTGATTCCGTTTTTAAAAAACTCAA
>CAYNHL010000084.1:0-4129 GCA_964397015.1 uncultured Desulfobacterales bacterium
GGCTGAAAACGGCCGTGCGTCACTGGTATGGGACAAAACCCCGGTTTTGGAAAAACACATGTGCATGAAAATGTCATTCAGGGTATCAACCCCGCCTGTAATGGACATGTCGCATTTTCCCGAAACCAGCTCCATCACGGCGGTGTGGAGAGCGGACAGGGAACTTGCGCAGGCTGCGTCTGATACGCTGTTGGTCCCGCAAAGATCGAGCCGGTTTGCGATACGCCCGGCCACGACATTTCCAAGAAGACCGGGAAAGGAGTTTTCCTGCCACTGCACATAGGATGCTTCAAGCCTTTTCATGACCTCTTCAGACTGGCCGGAAGGGATGTTTGCATCTGCCAGCGCCTTTTTCCACAGCGGATGTCCCAGCCTGGCACCTAAAGGAATCACCAGCTCCTGTGTGCCGGTAACCCCTAAAATCACATTGACCGTTTTTTGGGAAAGCTCAAGGTGTCCGGGCGGATACCCGGCATCTTCCAGGGCCATCCGGGCGGTGAGAAGACCGAGCAGCTGGGAGGTGTCGGTTGATTCAAGATTGTTGGGCGGGATACCGTATGAAAGAGGATCAAAAGTGACTGCAGACAAGAATCCGCCTCGCCGGCAATAGGTCCGGTCCGGGGCTGCCGGGTCTTCATCGTGGTAATCTGCCAGGCGCCAGTGGCTGGTTTCCGGGATATCGCCTATGGCATCTTCGCCGTTGAAGAGAAGGCGCCAGTATTCCTTGAGTCCGTTTGATTTCGGGAAAATACACCCCATGCCGATAATGGCGATGTCTTTATGTCCGGTCGTACGATTGTATGTCATAGTCATTCCATAATGTTTTTGTTCATTAGGTAATCGTGGGTAATCTTGACATGAATATACCTTATCCAATCTTGTTGAAACAGCGCCTTGAAATGAATTTGACAAAAGTTTTACATATGCAGCGACATATCCAGGTCCATTTTATCCATGGGGGTTGGAACAAATCTTGCCCTGGCCGCAACCTGATCCATGGTCTGGCAGACAAGAAACGACCGTCTCATACAGACCGAGGCGCCCATCAGAATGTTCATTGCCACCTCAACCACGCGCCGGTTTTCCACAGGCTCCAGAAAACTTGATTTTACCCACTGGTTGAAAGCGCCGATGGCCGGTCCGCTCCAGACCTGGTAATCCATTTTCCGCCCGGCTGTCCCTTCAATGGCCCACCTGGACGACTGCCCCAGGTAAGACCGGAACACCAGGGCCATTTTATGTTTCGGGTTTTCCAGCGCTCTTTGAATCTCTTTTGGCTGGTTTCGTTCTTCAAAATACCGGCGGGTTTGTTCCCATTGTGCATCAAACCCGGACTGCAGTATTTTTTCTTCAATCTCATGTTTGAGCTGCTCCGGCACGTCATCAAACCTGTCATAGGACCGGTAAACCCTGTAAAGTTTTTCAGCACGAACAGGGAACATGGTACCCCGTTTCAATACCTGGACCCTGGCGCCGATTTCAAACATGTCCGCGGACGGAGCCATGGCGACATCGGGCTGTTCCGCTACGGCAAGCATCTGTTTTACATCACTGGAAATGTCCGCCTCGATGCAGGCCTGGTTGATGGAACCGGTCAGAATATAGGCTGCACCCATCTGGAATGCGGCAGCGGCCGACTCCGGAGTTGCGATTCCGCCGGCAAGTCCCACGCACAACGGCTGGTCATAATCATATTTTGATTCAAGTTCAAACTTGAGCGCCAGCATGGTGGGAAGAAGTGTCAATGCGGGCCTGTTATCCGTATGCCCTCCGGAATCAGCCTCGACTGTCAAGTCCCAGGCCATGGGAATTTTTTGGGACAGCCGTGCTTCCTCGGGCGTGATCAGCCGCTTTTCCAGCAACCGGGCTACAAGTTTCTCGGGCGGAGGAGAAAAAAACTGCCTGGCAACCTCGATCCGGGACACTTTGGCCACCACATGATTGGGAACGTTTATCCTGCCGTCGGGTCCCTGGTGGATACCTTTCAGGCGGTACCATACCAGCGGCAGCGTCATCTGCATGAAAGCCGCTGCACTGATACGCCGGACACCGTACCTCAGATACAGGTCGACAGTCGCCATCTCATGATCAAAATCAGCAAGGGAATGAATCAGGTTGAAACCAAAGGGCATGTTTCTGGCCCTGTCCCTGATGTCGACGACATTTTTTTCTATCCTGTCGATGGAAAGACCGCCCGCCCCGAAAAAGGCCATCATGCCGTTTTGGGCCATCTCGAGAACCATCCGGGCCGATGTGATGCCGTTGGCCATGGCGCCGCCGACATAAGCGTAGGCCAGATCATGCCGTTTTTTGAAAACCGGGTCTCCCAGGTTTTCAGGGGGCAGGGCCGGGACAAAGGCATTTATGGTATCCGGATTGTCAGTGGGGTGGTTTTTACACTGTACAAATTCTTCCTGTGAGACCGCCCTGAAAGGAGCCCCGGCGCAGTCCGCAAGAAAGGTCAAAGGCTTTCTCACCTGGTACAGCAGTGATTGAATGGATGTCAGATCAGTCATCGGCAACGGGTCCTGTTCAAGGGTAACGACCCGGGAGTGTCATGGCCCGGAATCTATAAAATACAGGCTTTCATACCACAAAACCCATGAACGGATCAATAATTGCTTTTTGTCTCAAGTCCTGCTTTTTGCCTCGAGTCCCGTGTCGAACAAAATTTTGATACAAAGGCCCTTGTCGGTGTTCTCTGCATGAATACGGCCGTTATGCTGCCGGATGATTTTTTCAGCCATGAAAAGCCCGAGACCGGACCCGCCTGCTGCTGAACCCTTTATCCGGTAGAATGGATCAAAGATTCTTTCAAGTTCCTCAGGATCGATATAAGGCGCGGAATTGCACACAATGATTGTAAGTTTTTTTTCATCGTCCATTCCTGCATGGACATAAATTTCTCCGTTTTCAGGTGTAAACTTGACAGCATTGTCAACAATATTCGATATCACACAGATCAAGCCGTCAGGATGTGCCGGCAGGGTAAGACCTTCCTGGATATCGAGGACCAGGCCTAATTTCCGGTAACTGATCATTTTGTTAAATGCCGCTGTCTGACGCTGCAGCAGCTGTGATACATCCACCATGGTTTTTTTCTTTTCCGGTACCACCAGGTCAAGCCGGGATATCTTGAGAATATCATCGATCCGCCTGTCCAGAATTCCTATGTCATCATCGATCTCATCCAGGCATGACAAACTTGCAACCCGGGCTTTTTCATCGAGCCGGCTGCGGATGATTTCCGCAGATATGCGAATCCTGGCCAGAGGACTTCTGAGTTCATGGGAAAGATTGGCGACAAGCTCCTTTTCTCTCGAAATCAACTGTTCGAGCCGGTCAGCCATCAAATCAAAGGATTCACCGAGTCTTGCAATCTCGTCGTTTCCCCGGATCCCTGCCCTGGCTGACAGGTCCCCGTCGGCCAGCTGGAGCGCGGAATCGTTCAGCCTGTTGACACGACGGGTGATTATGCGGGATAGGGGAAAAACCAGGATGGCAATGATAACGCCGATAACGAGCAGTCCTGTGAAAAAAAAGCCCTCATGGGCCCTGTCCGGTCTTTCATTGTAAAGAACATGAATCGTCCCGGTTTCAGAAAGAGGCAGCTGCACCGGCATGTTTGCATAAAAACCGAAATGGTAGCGGGAAGGATGCATGATGGTTATATTCCGGTTTTCATCCAGGGTCCGGTTTTTGCTGTACCGGCCCTTATCAGGGATATTAACTGACGAACTGGTGCCGATCAGTACCTTCTCACTGCTGTCGCAAAGCCACAGCTCGATATCCAGCAGGCGGGAAAAATAGCTGAAAAACAGTTGAATGTCTTCTCTTTGTGCCACCGGGATATCCGGCTCTTTGTCTATTTTTTCCTGTACAATTTCTTTGAAAACATAGACCTTGGAAAGAGTCTGCTCCTTGACACGGTTTTTAAAGGCCCTTCCCGCCGTTCCGATGAAAAGACCCACAAACAGTATTTCCGTGAGCACCAGCACCCCGATAAACGATATCAGCAGTTTTATGTAAAGTTTTCTGATTTTCACGGCGTATCCACGAACATGTAGCCGGTTCCCCATATGGTCCTGATTCGCCGGGGATCGGCTGGATCATCTTCAATCTTGGCCCT
>CAYNHL010000084.1:4139-16157 GCA_964397015.1 uncultured Desulfobacterales bacterium
CAAGCCATGGCGCGACGTCAAAGATGCTGTTAATATTCCGGTTATCGGCAACGGAGATGTCGACGGTCCGGTCAAAAGCCATGCACTCACGACCATGGGTCAACGTCATGATCTGGTCCCGGCTCAGGACGGTATTGGGATGTTTCATCAACACCTCGAGCATCTTGAACTCCGTGGTGGAAAGATCTTCCACCCTGCCTTCGATTTCAACGGTAAAGGCTGCCCGGTTCAATGACAGCGCGCCGGAACAAAGGATCATGGCCTGCTGCTCCGGCCGTGTCTTGAGACCGGCGTCCAGGCGCCTGAAAACCGCTTTTATCCTGGCCAGAAGTTCCCTCGGGTTGAAGGGTTTTGCAAGGTAATCATCCGCTCCAAGTTCCAGCCCCACGATCCGGTCGGTGTCTTCCCCTTTTGCCGTGAGCATGATCACGGGAAGTGAGTGGTCCGCACGAATGTCCTTGAGCACCTCGAGCCCGTCCTTTCCGGGCAGCATGATATCCAGGATCACCAGGTCGTACCTGCCCTCTGCAATGACTTTAGAGGCGGTCATTCCATCTTCCACGCTGTCGACAGACATCTGGTTGCCCTCCAGGTACTGCCTGAGCAATCCTGTAAGACGGGTATCATCATCGATGACCAGTATTTTTCGTTCCATGCCGCAAGTCTCTTTTTTTTTCTCTCAAACCCAAAATGCCGTTTTTTTAAGGATATATCATGTCACTGTAATTATTGCCAGCTGCCAGATTTTCAGCCCGGGGTTGTCCTGCGGCCTGAAACATATTATACCGTATCTGAACAAATGATTTATATGACCGTTAAAATGCCGGGTTCCGGCAGAAAAAGGATGTTGACATGCAGATATTATCGAATGAATATATCAAAAAAAATATGGCGGATTCCGACCTGATCTTTCACCGCGGAACGGAATTTTACCGATATGGGTCATTTTTCCTCTCCCAAAAAACCCCTGACAAAAAAAAATTTACCTATCGGGTGGATGGGAATTACGGTGAGTATACCACACAGATACGCCTGAAGGACAATCAGGTGGACTTTTCCTGCAGCTGTCCATATCCGGGCAACGGCTGCAAGCATATTGTGGCTGCCCTGATCCATACCCGGGAGCTCCTCGAGGAAGATGACAACTGTGAACAGTTGTTCACAGAGCCTGAAGAACCCTGCATGTCGCCGGAAGAAATCCGGGAACAGGCCCTGGCTGATCGGCAGAAACGGGCTGATCAGGAAGAGTTCTCAATTATCCGGGGAGACATGATCAAAGGAGATCACCGGGTGATTAATAAATTTCACCGGGAATACCGGGTCTGTCTCCATGACCCGAATATCGGCACGGGTCATTGCAGCTGCCCGGATTACCTGACCAACGGGCTGGGAACCTGCAAGCATATCCGGTTTCTGGTGTCACGCCTGAAAAACGAAGCGGATTTTGACCGGAGAAAAGGAAATGAAATTTTTCCGTTTGTGGATATTTACTGGAATTCGGCCATAGAAGCCCCGGCCCTGTTTTCAGAAAAACTTGAAACAGACTTTTCAGACCTGGTGCCAATGCTGAAACCCTTTTTCAGCATGTCTGGAGAATACAAAGCCAAAGATCTTACACAGATTCTGACATTGATGGACCTGGCCGGTTCGGATAAACGGATACGCATCCGGGACAACCTGTTGAAAAAGGTGGCCTGGCATGCACAGGAAAAGCACCTGGCAGCGTTTTCCGATAAAGATATCCCGGAAAGTCCCATGAAAGCAGTCCTGTATCCCTATCAGAAAGAGGGGGTGGCGTTTGGCATATTCAAACCCGGGGTCCTGATCGGGGATGAAATGGGTCTGGGGAAAACAATGCAGGCAATTGCTCTGAGTATTTTAAAAAAACAGGTTTTCGGTTTTTCAAGAGTGCTGATCATTACCCTGGCCTCCCTGAAGGAACAGTGGAAAAGGGAAATTGAAACATTTTCGGATGAAAAGGCACAGATTATAGAGGGATCGGCCTTACAACGAAAAAGATATTATCAGAATGACCCAAAATTATTTAAAATTACCAATTATGAGGCAGTGTTAAGGGATGTGACTATCCTGGCCAGCTTTAACCCGGATATCATTGTGCTCGACGAAGCCCAGCGCATCAAAAATTTTTCAACAAAAACAGCGGACGCGGTCAAGCGTATTCCCAAAAAGCATGCCATCGTCCTGACCGGGACACCCCTGGAAAACAAACTTGAAGATGTTTATTCCATTGTCCAGTTCCTTGACCCGTTTATGCTGACACCCCTATGGAAATTCGCAGCAGATCATTTCTTGATTTCCAGAAATAAAAAAAGCAGCATTATGGGGTATAAAAATCTTGATCTGCTTAACCGGAAACTTAAGCAGATCGTGATCCGCCGGAAAAAGGAAGAGGTGCTCAAAGACCTGCCCGGTGAAGTGGTCAACAACTATTACATTGATTTAACCGATGAACAGGCGGAAATTCATTCAGGGTATGCCCGGCTTCTGATTCCGCTGATGAATAAAAAATACTTGACCCCCATGGATCTCAGGAAGATCCAGGTGTTGCTGTTAAAGATGCGTATGGTATGCAATTCCACCTACCTGATTGATCGCGAAACCCATTTTTCCCCCAAGCTCAGGGAACTTGAAAATATCATTGATGATATAGTGTTTCAGAATAAACGTAAAATGGTTGTTTTCAGTGAATGGACTACGATGACCTTCCTGATTGCCCAGCGCCTTTCCAAAATGAAGATCCCGTTTGTGGAACTTTCCGGAAGTGTTCCAGTCAAAAAAAGACAAGACTTGATTGATGAATTTACTTTAAACCCCGGATGCATGGTTTTTCTGTCCACTGATGCCGGAGGAACCGGGCTGAATCTCCAGGCGGCCGATTGTGTGGTGAATTTTGAACTGCCCTGGAATCCTGCGAAAATGAACCAGCGGATCGGACGGGTTTCGAGAATCGGACAGGAAAGCCAGTGTATCAATGTGATTAACCTGATTGCAAAACGAAGCATTGAAGAAAGAATCCTGGCAGGTATACAGATGAAGACCGACTTGTTCAAGGGTGTATTTGATGAAGGTCCTGATATGGTGGAGTTTTCCCGGGAAAAGAGAAACGAAATGCTTAACCGCTTAAGGGCCATGATGGGTGAAGACCCGGAACCTGAATTCATCGATACGGCAGAAAAAGAAGAAATCCCTGAGGATACCCCGTTTTACATGAACCCTGAAGTGCTGGGCCGGGAAAATGAAGAGGATAAAGAAGAAGCCAAAACCGAAGAGACCAACCCGGAAAATATCCTGTCCGGCCAGTCCCCGGAAAAAATTGAAACGGTTCTCAATTCAGGTATGTCCTTCATTGCAGGCCTGATGGAAATGGCAACCGGCAAATCGATAGCCGCGACGGAGGATACAGAAAAAATGATTCAGCTTGACAGGGCCACCGGCGAGGTCACCATGAAATTCAAACTGCCCGGATTTTAATGATCATTGCAGCAAGGAAAGTGAGCATTGAAAAAATAACGATATTCGAATCTTTACTTTAAGATATTTCAAAGTTATACTTCGAAATATCTTAAATTCAGGAATCCGAATGTCCCAGAACTGTTCCGGGAGTTGAAAATTATCATCGACAACCATCGAGACCGTTACGGCTCGTGTATCATGACCGGCTCCCAGCAGTTCTCTCTCATGGAACAGGTCAGTGAGAGCCTGACCGGAAGAATCGCCCTGCTCCGCCTTGAAACCCTGAGTGCCATGGAGCTTCGGCAGACACAGGTCCCTGATCCAGACCGGTTTCTGTACCGGGGACTGGCTGCAGATGTCGGGGTTTCCGATGTTACCATAAAAAAATGGATTCACGCCCTGGAGATCAGCGGTTTGATCTACCTGCTGCCGCCTTTTTACGCCAATATCGGCAAACGCCTGGTCAAGTCTCCGAAACTCTATTTCGGCGATCACGGACTGCTGTGCCATCTTCTGGGAATAGACAGTGAGGCAAAATGGCATGACCACCCTCACAAGGGTAACCTCTGGGAAAATCTTGTTATGATGGAACTGATCAAAACCCTTGACCTTCAACCGGGTACGGATCTGTTTTTCTACAGGGACCAGAACGGAGTGGAAATCGATTTTCTCATTGAAAAAAATAACCGCCTGATTCTTGTAGAGGCAAAGGCCGGGGAGCGGGTTACCCTGGAAAAGCTGCACTTCGACCGGGTCGCCCCCCTGCTTGGCAGACGTTTTCCGTTAGTCACCAATATGCTGGCATTGAACATGCCCGGAAATGATATTTTGACACGAAAACAGTTTGTGTGCTTCAATCCGATGTATGCCAGCGCGGCCGATGCGTCAGAAACTCAATCATCCGCTTAAGGGGCAGTCAATCTTTTTTCCAGATCTTTTTTTGTATAAGATAAACAAAACCAAATAAAACGATCATGGCCGCAACAATATGAAATCGCCATTTTGATGCGGCATCGCCGAGGATGACAAGGGGCACGCCCATCAGTCCCTGAATACTCCAGGCACAGAAAAAATATATCCTGAAGGGAAGTCCGGTCAGGGGCAACAGGTAATTTTTCAAACTATAGGACAGCCCGGGAACAGCCATGAACACTGCACTGTATCTGATCTGCCGTTCATCACTAATCCGGGGCATGTTGAAAAACCGATTTTGGGCAAGGGACTTGATTCTATGTTTGAGTATTCCATTGGTCAGCCAGAAAGCGATGACCAGGTGCAGGGGGATGCCGGCAAACATGAGCACCACCCCCCAAAGGGACCCGAAGCGTACACCTGTCAGGATCAGCAGGGGGAGGACGGGAAAACCGATCACCGGAAGCAGCAGCCAGGCAGCAACGATTGCTGCATTTCCAGCCTGGCCGGTCTGGATTGTTTCCCACCAGGCAGCCAACTGCTCCCGGTAAAGCACCAGACAGATGACCAGGGCGGACAGACCAATGGCAGCCAGGACCATTTTTGTCATCCTGTGCTTACTGCTTTTACGTTCGATATCTTTGAGATTCATGCTCATCAATCCTATGATTGGCCTCTTAAATCATTTTCGCGGATGAAAGCGGCGGTGCATGTCCATCAGGTAATCCCGGGATATATGGGTATATATCTGGGTGGTTGAAATATCCGAGTGGCCCAGCATGGTCTGAACCGACCGCAGGTCCGCTCCTCCCTCGAGAAGGTGTGTGGCGAACGAATGACGTAGGGTATGCGGGGAGACTGTATCCTGGAGGCCTGCCTTGACTGCGTATTTTTTTAAAAGTTTCCAGAATCCCTGCCGGGTCATGGGGCGGCCGGCCCGGGCCACGAACAGGTACTGACTGGTTATGTTCCTGAGCATCCCGGGACGGCCATGGGCCATCCATTCTCCTGTCCGGTCACGGGCAAAGGAACCGATGGGGACAATCCTTTCTTTTGAACCCTTTCCCAAAACCCTTACTACCCCGGAAGTGATGTTGACATCCGCCACTTTGAGCATAATCAGTTCGGACACTCTCAAACCCGCTCCATACAGGATCTCCATCATGGCAGAATTTCTCAGTTCTCTTGGATACCGGGTATCAGGAACCGACAGCAAAGCTTCCACCTGGGATACGGACAGTATACCGGGCAATGCCAGGCCTGTTTTCGGGATGTCAATGTCCTTGACCGGATTGACCAGAACCTTTTTTTCCTGGTTCAAGTAGCGGTACAGGCCGCGGACGGCGATCAGATGACGGGCCCTTGACCTGGAATTCAAACCGTTTTTCTGCAGCCGGACCAGCCAGCTGAGTATCACTGCGGTATCTGTTTTTTCAAGGTCATCGATGCCGATGTCTTTGAGAAATGAGGTATATTCCATGATGTCTGCGGCATAGGCTTCCACGCTTTTTTCAGACAGCCCCTTTTCAATGCGCAGAAATGAAATATAGTTGTCGATAAACGCATCAGTATTCAATTTAAAAACACCTCGGAAATGCACCTGAAACCTATGATATTAGCGGTGAATCCGGCCCGGTACATCCCTCTCGAGCTTATATCGATGCTCCCGGGAGCATTCCAGCCGCCGCCCTTGGCCACGGAGTATTGATTGTTGTTTCTGTCTGCAAACGGAGCCGGGCCTGTATCCGAAGTCCATTCCATGACGTTTCCTATCAAATCGACTATCCTGAATTCATTGGCATAATTGTCATAGGCATCGACAGGTGTGGTGCTTCCTATGCCTGTAGATTCGATGTTGCACGCGCCATGGACAAATTCATTACCCCATGGATACAAATAATGCAGGTCGGTCCTGGCAGCAGCCTCCCATTCTGCTTCAGTCGGCAGCCTGCGGCCCACCCAGGCGGCATATGCCAGGGCGTCGTCCACACTGACCTGGACAACCGGATGATAACGGCGGTTATGAAGGGATGATCCAGGCCCTTGGGGCTGGTACCAGCAGGCCCCTTTTATTTTTTCACTGCCGCTGGTTTTGCGCCAGGTCGAAACCTTGCCATTATTGCTGTACCTGCCATGGTACACTGTGCCAAAACCTTTTTTCTCAGCCGTGGTCACATATCCTGTTTCCTCCACGAAAACTTCAAACAATGCATTGGTAACAGGATACCGGGCAATGAATACCTTCGGCATCTCGAACTGCTGCAGTTCAAGGCTGTTTTTGAGTCCTTTCTGAGTGCCTATGGTATAGGTTCCAGCAGGAACAGTGACATAGGCATTGAATTTTTTTTCTTTTTCTCCAAGGGTGTTGTCAAAATTATCCGCCAGTTCCTTGAGCCGCCTGAATTCTTCCAGCGCCGCCAGTTCCTCCCTGTCCAGTCCATCGACCACTTCAAGGTCTTCATCCTCACTTATTTCCTCGAAATCTTCTTCATCCTCGATTTCCTCTATATCTTCATCTTCATCCAGCTCTTCGATCTCTTCATCTTCGTCTATTTCGTCTATTTCTTCTATTTCATCGAGTTCTTCATCCTCTTCAACTTCCTCTATTTCTTCATCTTCGTCCAGTTCCTCTATCTCTTCATCCTCATCGAGCTCTTCTATCAACTCGTCTTCGTCCAGCTCCATGGAATCCGAACCCCCTTCACCGTTTCCATCGCCCGCTCCTTCACCCTCTTCTTCGCTTATTTCCTCGAAATCCTCGTCATCTTCGATTTCCTCTATGTCTTCCTCGTCGACCTCTTCGAGTTCTTCATCCTCTTCAACTTCCTCTATCTCTTCATCTTCGTCAAGTTCTTCAATCTCTTCATCTTCATCGATCTCTATGACGTCTGTCTCTCCTTCTCCCGGGCCTTCGCCAGCACCGGACATATCCTCTTTCAAAACCCGGCGGCCGGAACCCGTATCCGCCTGGTCGTCATCATCAGGCAATGCCTCTCTGGTCAGGCTTTTCAATACTTTTTTAATCTGGTCTACGATTTCTTCCGAATCATGAAGATTTTCAGGTGTATCAAGGGTCTGCAGAAAATCAGACACGGTTTTGAGCAATGCAGTCGCCTGTTCGAGGTCGATGTCTCCCGTGGAAACAGCATTGGTGAAATTACTCAAAAGACTGCTTTTTGCCTCCATGGACATGTCAAGGGTATTTTGTTCTGTGATGATTATGCTTTCAGGGTTATGACCCTTATCAGACAGTTTTTTGAGATCGGCATTGATGGAGGAGCGGATGGAAAAAAAATTGCGGCGTTTTGATCTGAGCATGTCAGGGCTGCCTGACACATCCCAGGCAGCATTGATGAGGATATCTGTTTCAATCTGCTTGATTGACCGGATGGCTTTTTCGGAATCGTAATGGTCTTTTATGGCCTGAATGATCCTGAATTTAGGTGATCCGGACCTGTAATTGAGGTTTTGAACCGCCTGTTCAATGCCCTCTATAGAAATCGATAAATTAGCCAATTATCCTGCACCTCCATCTGTTCTTCCAGTGTTGAACATTATGGTATAGAAATTAAATATTTTCAACTAATGGGAAAATATAAAGTATATCATTGAATTTTCCCCATATTGTGCTAAAAATAATGCATTATGGGACATGTCATCACGATTACAGGACAACAGGGAGGCTCAGGCAGAACCTCGGCGGCCGTCAATATAAGCGCCTGCCTCGCCCTGCTGGAAAAAAGGACCCTGCTGGTGGATTGCGACCCCATGGCCGCTGCAAGCAGATGGGCGGGGATGGCCCAGACGAGGCCATTTAATGATCTGGCAAGCGTCTTTTCAGGAAAATGTGATATTGTTGATTCCGTCCAGCCGACCCTCCTGGACTACCTGGATATAATTCCATCCGGCATCGGCCTTGTCGCCGGGGCTGATAAACTGGCCGGCACACCTGAAAACCTGACACTTTTGAGGCTTTTGTTATCCAGGTTAAACCCGGAATATGATTTTATAATTGTCGATCCGCCCCCGTCATATCATTTTTTGAGCATGATGGCGCTGACAGCATCCCAAAGCCTTATCCTGAACCTTTTTGACCTCTCCTGCATCAAAAGAGAACTGTCATTTCTGATCAGGATCACCCGGTATTTAACACAGAGGTTCGATATCAGTCTGCCTGTCTCACGGATACTGGCGGCGCGTGTTCAAGGAGAAGTCCTTGACACCACTGCATTGCCGGCCGAATTGACGGCTATGGTGGAGGACCTTCGATTCAGGCGATTCATTCCTGAAGATCCCATGATCGGAACATCACGTGAAAATGGCGTGCCCGTGGCTGTACATGATTGTAAAACACCTGCAGCCGAGGCATTTTTGGCGGTAGCCAGTGAACTGTCAACCCGATTCAATCACCATGAGGCATACAATGAAACTGACCCGTCCTGATTCCATCAGGGAAAACGAAAAAGAGTTTATTGATACCATCAATGCAGAGCTTGACTGGGAAGCCATTGAAAAACTTCTTTTTGAAAAGCATCAGTTCATGCTGCAGGATGAAATAACCTACAAGGACGGAGATCTGGTCATTCACGATAACCAGATCGCATACCGGTTCGATTTTGATATCAAGGTACCGCTGTCCGTGATTTTCAACCGTAGCGGGGAGTGTCTTGATATCAAAAGCCATCGGGACGAAACCACTGATTCCCAGCCCCCCTCCGGGGAATCTGCGGCTGCCGACACCCTGAAAAAAACCGCATCAAATATCGCTGAAATGATTTCTGAAATTAACGAGGACGATGCCTGATGAATGACAGCAAACAGGAAATGACCCCGTCGTTTGTCCGGGATCAGCTGGATGAAATACTGGCCCAGGAAATCATTGCATTGATTGACGTAGATTCGGACATGGCCCGGATGTCCTACAACCTGGCCATCATCTCCTGTATCACGCTGATTGTTGAAAGAGAAAGAGAAATCAAACAGTACCAGGAATTTCCCCCTGAAAGATACACCAAGGATTCTTTTTTCAACGAGCTGGTTGATATCGGCATGGAACGGGATGCCACGCTTGAAAATGCCGTTGACACGGCCTTTAAGTCAGGTTTCATAAGCCGGGACGACAAGGGAGATCTCAGGGCGGAAATATCGGGTTACATAATGGCAAGTTTTTTGAACAACATGTTTCCGGGCATGCAGGGAATGAACCTGATAGCATACGTACTCCAGATAAACGATGAAGTACTCTCGGACCGCAAAACACTTGAAGAAGCCAAATCAAACTTCAGGCAGACCCTGAAAAGCAGGGGGGTTACTGTCTCCATGGAACATGCGGAAAAAAATGCATCGGATCTTGCGGCCGGTATTTCAAAAACCCAGTCCCAGTCCAGTGAAATTTCACAAAAGCTCAAAAAGGACAATTTGAACCGGCTTGCCCGGATCATGAAAAAACGAAAGAAAAAAACCTTTGATTCCCATGAAAAACTGAATGTAAAGGATGTTTTTGACAAGGGGCCGTCCAGAGAAGAGCTCGAAGCACAACAGGAAAAAATCAAAAAAGCCGAAGAAGATGCAAAACGCCTGGCGAAACTGGCCGAAGAACTGGCTGAAAAGAATGAACAGGTCAAAGAAGCAAAAGAAGCTGCCGATGCCGCAGCTCTGAAACTCAAGGAACTCGAAGAGCGGGAAAAAGAGCTGATGGCCGCCAAAAAAGAGGCGGAGAAAACTCAGCAGATGGCCAGAGAACTCGAAGAGCGGGAAGCCAGGATGGCCCGCAGGGAAGAGGAGCTCAAGGCCATGGAAGCCCGGCTTTATCAGGAAGAAAAAGAAAGACAGAAACAAAAAGAGGCCCGGGAGCAGGCCCTGGAAAACGAAGCACAGGACCACTCCCGCTCCGATGACGATATAGAGTCCATGATTGAAGCCTTTGAAAACGAACTGACCATGCCCTGCCCCCTGTGCCGGGATGGCGAGATCGTTTCAAAGCAGACCGAAAAAGGCAAGATGTTTTATTCATGTACCAGGGACGACTGCCGATTTGTCAGCTGGGACAAACCCTATCATTTCCAGTGCCCGTTATGCAAAAATCCATTTTTGACCGAAAAAATATCTGAAAACGGAACACCGGGATTGAAATGCCCCAGGGCTTCATGTTCCTATACGCAGGACAGCCTGATAGATCCTGCCCAGGTCATGGCGAACAAAGCCTCGGACAGCGCCCCTAAAAAGAAAAAGAAACTCGTGAGAAGAAAAAGAAGGCGATAATGACCCCCTCTTTCATTGATAAAAAGCTTGACTCAATTTTTTCCAGGGTTCAAACCGGCTCCCGTCTTTCAAAAGAAGACGGGATCGTTCTTTATGATACCCATGACCTGATCGGGGTCGGGTACATTGCGGATCATGTCCGGCAGAAAAGATACGGAAAAAATACGTTTTTTGTGTACAATCAGCACCTGAACTATACCAATGTCTGCAAGAACCGCTGTGTCTTCTGCGCCTATGCAAAAGACCGCGGTGAAAATGGTGCCTATACATGGGATATGGAGGATATCGAAAAGCAGCTCGAACTAAGGATCGACGAGCCCGTTACCGAACTTCACATCGTTGGCGGCCTGAACCCGGATCTTGATTTTGACTATTACCTGGACCTGCTCAAAACAGTGAGACGGATCAGGCCCAAAGCAGCCATCAAAGCCTTTACCTGCGTCGAGATCGACTATCTTTCCAGCCTGAGCGGCCTGAGTGTGGACCAGACCATTCTCGCGCTCAAACAGGCAGGGCTCGACATGATGCCCGGAGGCGGCGCAGAGGTTCTTAATTCGAGGATTCACAAAAAACTTTTTCCCAAAAAGATCAACCACCACCGGTGGCTGGAGATTGTCGAAGCTGTCCACAGGCAGGGTATAAAGACCAATGCCACCATGCTCTACGGCCATATCGAATCCATCGAGGAGCGGATTGACCACCTGCTGGCATTGAGGGAAGTCCAGGACAGGACCGGCGGTTTTTCTGCCTTTGTGCCGCTGGCTTTCCACTCCCGGAACACCGGTCTGCCGCACATTCCACCTACAACTGCCATGGATGACCTGAAAACCATTGCAGCAGCCAGGCTGATTCTGGACAACGTGGACCATATCAAGGCATACTGGGTCATGATCGGGGAAAAACTGGCCCAGGTGGCCCTGTCCTTTGGTGCCGATGACCTTGACGGCACGATCATCGAGGAAAGAATTACCCATACCGCGGGCGCAAGTTCGGCCAAGGGCCTTTCCAGGGACCAGATGGAAGAAATGATCCGGTCGGCAGGCCATGAACCGGTCCAGCGCAACGCTTTTTACAACAGGATTGACTAAATTCATGAATACCAGCAACCCCGCCGTTATGGCCGCCACTGAAAAATGCTGTGAACACCGGCGAATATCTTTATCTCAGGGACTGGCCCTTTTAAACGATGCAGAACTCCTGGATCTTGGCCGGCTTGCCGATGCCCGGCGGAGCCACATGCACCCCGAAAAGCCTGTCACCTATGTTGTCGACCGCAATATCAACTACACCGACATCTGTGTTTCCGGCTGCAGGTTCTGTGCATTTTACAAAACACCCGGGGCAGGCACGGGCTATGTCATATCCCGCGAA
>CAYNHL010000085.1:0-16151 GCA_964397015.1 uncultured Desulfobacterales bacterium
ACAATCTGGCGTTATCTCTTGGATTCCAAAAGATACCCAAAAAGAGCTATAGAAAACAGATCACTTTTAGAAAAGCATTTCGAAAATGGTTTTTTTCAATATAAAATCAAGTCTTTATCTCCTTCAGATGCTGCAATCATGTTATCCAACAAAAAAATCATGAAATTAATACCAACCGGGCAGCCAACTGGAAAGCTTCCTCCAATAAAAAAAAGAATCAGAACTATAACACCAAATTTGTCAGCCGTTGTGCTATTGATTATTATTAATGACATACAAATATTGTTAGGTTCAGATATGGAGGACAGTGTTGATGAGACTTTAGGGTGGCTTGCCATCCTGAATTCAAACGTAAAATGCAAGGCGCAAATATTTAAAGTTCCACATCATGGTTCTTATACGGCATACAACTCTTCAGTTTGGAGTCAAATGCTTCAGGAAAAACCAATTTCAGCAACAACTCCATTTGTGCGAGGGAATGTAACCCTTCCAACCAAAGATGACATCAAAAGAATTATTCTAAACTCGGGAGAAGCATACCTGACCGGAAAACCCTCAGCAAAGAGAGCAAAAACAGATCATTTTATCGACAAGATGATGAAAGAAGATGTTAAAAATCGAAGTTTAGTCAACCCATATTTCGGGCATATTCGACTCAGAAAAAATTGTTTTAAACAAGGGAAATGGGATACAATTTTATCAGAAAATGCTGTAAAGCTTTGATGAAATTGGCATCTCCATATTTATGCTTAAAGCTTGGAACTACATAAAATTCAGCACAAATTTAATCTATTATAGAAATCCTGGCCCTGTGGGCCAGGATATTTACTACAGGTCAGTGCTAAATATTTTTTGTTGACAACGCGTGTCCTGGATTGTAAAGTGCTGGCTGCAATAATGAATGATTGAAAATCACTGGAAAAAAGATGTCAGAACAACATAAAACAAAACAATTGACAACACCTGTAACGAACAGCACTTTTTTCACATTTGCATTTGGATGCTTCTTTTTCTTTTTTAGGAGCGTCCGTCCGGTAACGTAACTGAAACAACAGTAAATCGAACCCCGGGTGGACATTTTGAACCACCCGGGGTTTTTTATTTTTAAGGGCCCTGGGAGAAATTCCAGGGCCTTTTTTAATGCTTTTTTAACGCTGAACAATAAAACAATAAAGGAGAGAACAAAATGCTGCTTGTACTCAAGGAAGACATCCTGGACGAACAAAAGGATGCGGTTAAAACCACCCTGGCCGGCCAGGGCTGTATGACAAGGGAAATGTCGGATGCCGGGCGGAACGTGATCGGCATTGTCGGCAAATGCAGGATGGACAAGGCGGATATTGCCTCACTTCCCGGTATCGAAAAGGTCGTGCCTATCAGCACGGCTCACAAGCTGGTTTCAAGGGAGCTGAAAACAAGTGATACCCGGGTAAGGATCAATGACGTAGTGGTGGGAGGAGACCGCATTGTCATTATTGCAGGCCCCTGTGCCGTGGAAAGCCTCGAGCAGGCCATGACAATAGCGGCTTCGGTCAAGAAATACGGGGCGGTACTGTTCAGGGGAGGAGCGTATAAACCCAGATCTTCCCCGTATTCATTCCAGGGGCTTGAAGAAGAGGGCCTCAAGATACTGGCTCAGGTCAGGGAAAAAACCGGACTCGGGGTAGTCACCGAAATCACTTCACCTGCCCAGGCCGACCTGATGAACAAATATGTGGATGCGGTCCAGATCGGTGCAAGGAACATGCAGAATTTCGAGCTGCTCAAATGTGTGGGGCGCATGGGAAAACCGGTGGTGCTGAAACGCGGACTTGCCTCGACCATCCAGGAGTGGCTGATGTCAGCCGAGTATATCGCTGCCGAAGGTAACACCGATATTATTCTCTGCGAGCGGGGTATCCGCACCTTTGAGCCTTTTACCAGGAATACCCTGGATCTGTCGGCCATTCCGGTACTCAAAAAACTGACTCACCTGCCGATTATAATCGATCCCAGCCATGCCACCGGCATCCGCGAGAAGGTAAGCCCCATGGCCCGGGCCGCTATAGCAGCAGGTGCCGACGCACTCATGATCGAGGTCCACCATGATCCGGACAATGCACTTTCAGACGGCCCGCAGTCACTGTATCCCGAGCAGTTTGGTGAATTGACACGGGATCTTTACGTGATTGCGCCGGTAGTGGGTAAGCAGCTTGATTTCGATTACCTGCGAAAAAATCAGACTGAAGCTTCCCCGCTGAACGGTACATCAAATACCGTAGCGTTTATCGGTGAGCTCGGAGCCTACAGCCACAAGGCCTGCCAGGGTTATTTCTCCGATGATGTCACTCCGGTGCCCATGCCTTCCTTCAGTGATATTTTCAAAGCGGTTTCTGACGAAAAAACCCGGTACGGGATAGTGCCTCTGGAAAACTCCCTGTCCGGGTCCATCCATGAAAACTATGACCTGCTCCAGGCCCATGATGTCAAAATTATCGGAGAGGTTACCATAAGGGTCAAACAGAACCTCATTGTCCATGAAAATACCGGTATCGGCCAGGTCAAACGTATTCTTGCACCGCCGCCGGCGTTTTCTCAATGTAAAAATTTTCTGGACCAGTATCCTGAACTCGAACGGATCCCTGTCCAGGCAACGGCCAGTGCGGTCAGGCAGGTCAGTGAATCAGGGGATGTGAATGCCGCTGCGATCGGATCAACCATGGCTGCCCGTATTTTCAAAATGACCGTTCTTGAAGAAGGTATCGAGGATAACCCCAGGAATTATACCCGGTTCGCAGTTATTGCAAAAACCGGTAACCAGGACCGGCCCGCGCAGAAATCCAGTGTTATTTTCTCGACCGGCAACAAACCGGGCGCCCTTTTCGAGGTCATGAAAATTTTCAACGACCACGCAGTCAACCTTGTGAAGCTCGAATCCAGGCCGATCCTGGGAAAACCATGGGAATACATGTTCTACGTGGACCTGGAAGCCGATATTTCAAGCCCGGAACTTGACGGCCTGAAAACCCGGTTGATGGAGAGCACGGAAGAGTTCAGGATCCTGGGGACCTATTGACACCCGGGGCTTTTTCCGGCTGTTTGTACAGGCCGGCGGCAATAGTGGTTGCAAGGATCAGCACGCCGCCGGCCAGGGTTCTTGGCCCCGGAATCTCGTTCAGGAACAGACCGGCCAGTATAATGCCGTAAACCGGTTCCAGTGCTGTGATTATACTGGCTGTCTGGGCCATGATAACTGACAGTGAAGAGATAAATAGAGTATGGGCCGTTGCCGTGCACAAAACGCCGAGAACCATCAGCAGCAGGATATCCCGCGTTGACGGTAAGGGAACGGCAGAGGAAGAAAGCAGTAGCGGCAAGGCCATAAAGCCTGCGGCAAAAAGGTTCTGGAAAAATGATATGGTGACTGCATCGGTCGACTGGACGCTTTTGCGGTTGACCATGGCCAGCAGGGCAAATGTCAGGCCTGAAAAAACTCCCCACAAACCTCCCATGGTGTATTGGTCGGACAGGTCCAGGCCAGGAATTACAAGTACCATGCCGATGAATACCAGAAAGGCGGTCAAGATGTTGAACCTGGTCAACGGCTCTTTGAAAAACAAGGGTTCCAGAAAGGTGACGAACAACGGGAAGGTTGAAAAGGTCAGCAGGCCTATTGCAACTGTGGACAGTTGAATGGCATGGAAAAAAGCCCACCAGTGAACGGCCAGAAGTACCCCCTGGGCAACGTACCAGGGCAATTCTTCAAGCCGGACCTTTTTATTGTTTTTTCCAGGCGGCACACGGATAAAAACCGCCAGGGCCAGGGAAGCAAAGAGAGTCCGGCCAAGGACAATGACCATGGGGCCGGCATCTATGAATTTTGCAAACAGTCCTGCAAAGCCGAACAGGAAAACCGCCACGTGAATCTGGAAAAGTCCTTTGCTCCGGGCCGGGGTGATCAATGGCCGTTATCGTGTCAGCTGCCGGTATTTTATCCGGCTGGGCTGGGCCGCTCTCGCTCCCAGGCGTTTTTTGCGGTCAGCCTCGTAATCCGAGTAGGATCCCTGGAAAAAGATCACCTGGGAGTCACCTTCAAAAGCCAGGATATGGGTGGCAATCCTGTCCAGGAACCAGCGGTCATGGCTGATGATTACGGCACAGCCTGCAAAATTTTCCAGTGCCTCTTCAAGAGCCCGCATGGTATTGACATCCAGGTCGTTGGTAGGCTCGTCCAGCAGCAGGAGGTTGGCCTCTTCCTGGAGCATGAGCGCCAGGTGAACACGGTTGCGTTCTCCTCCGGAAAGGTCTTTTACTTTCTTCTGCTGGTCCTGGCCTGAAAAATTGAACCTGGCCACATAAGCCCTTGAATTGATCTCTTTGCCGCCAATGAGCAGCTTGTCACTGGATCCTGACACAAGCTCCCAGACAGTTTTTTCCGGCTCCAGGACATCCCTCTCCTGGTCCACGTATGCTGTCTTTACGGTTTCTCCGATTTCTATCACGCCTGAATCCGGGCTCTGCGCTCCTGTAATCATCTTGAACAAGGTGGTTTTGCCTGCCCCGTTGGGACCTATAACACCGACAAGGGCTCCCGGAGGTATGGAAAAAGTCATGTCCTGCACGAGCAGCTTGTCTTCAAATCCCTTGGTTACATTTTCACAGACCACCACTTTGTCTCCTAAACGGGGACCGGGCGGGATGAATATTTCAAGTTCCTGTTCCTGTTCCTGGACATCTGTTTTTAAGAGTTTCTCATAGGCACTGATCCTGGCCTTGGATTTTGTCCTTTTTCCCTTTGGAGACATACGGATCCAGTCCAGCTCACGTTGAAGTGTTTTCTGTCGCTTGCTCTGGCTTTTTTCCTCGTTGGCAAGCCTGCGGTATTTCTGGTCAAGCCAGGACGAATAATTGCCTTTCCAGGGTATGCCCTCGCCGCGGTCGAGTTCGAGTATCCACCCGGCCACGTTGTCCAGGAAATACCGGTCATGTGTCACGGCGATAACCGTGCCTTCATAACCGGCCAGGTGCTGCTCCAGCCAGGCCACCGATTCGGCATCCAGGTGGTTGGTGGGCTCGTCCAGCAGCAGGATGTCGGGTTTCTGGAGCAAAAGGCGGCAAAGGGCCACCCTGCGGCGTTCTCCTCCTGAAATTACGCTGACAGGGGTATCCGGGGCAGGGCATCGAAGCGCGTCCATGGCCATCTGCAGCCGGGAATCCAGGCCCCAGGCCCCGGCATGATCCAGTTTTTCCTGCAGTTCAGCCTGTTTTTCGATGAGCGAGTTCATTTCATCATCAGACATGGGGGTTGCAAAGCGGTCGTTGACCGCCTCGTACTCGGCCATCAGGTCAACAGTATCCTGGACACCTTCCTGGACCACCTGTTTTACGGTCAGGCTGCTGTCCACAAGCGGCTCCTGTTCTAAAAAACCGATGGTGAATCCCTTTGACAAAATGGTTTCGCCTGTAAATTCGGTGTCCTTTCCAGCCATGATTCGCAGCAGGGTACTCTTGCCCGAACCGTTGAGTCCCAACACACCGATCTTGGCACCGTAAAAATAAGACAGGGAGATATCCTTCAATACCTGCCGCTGTCCATGGAATTTACTGACATTGATCATGGAATAAATTATTTTTTTGGTATCCTGGGTCATGTAATCTCCTGCTAGATTTAAAATCCTTTCTTTTGTCGTTTTGCCGGTTAAGTCGCTGCAATACACTCGATTTCAACCAAAGCGTCCTTGGGCAGCCTTCCCACTTCAAAAGCTGAACGGGCCGGTTTGTGCCCTTTGAGGCATTTTTCGTAGACAGTGTTCATGCCGGCAAAATCATCAATGCTGTCCAGGAAAATGGTTGCCTTGATAATTTTGTCCAGGCTGCTGCCAAGGCCGGTCAGAACGGTTTCGATGTTTTTCATGACCTGCGCGGTCTGTGCGGCAATGTCAGTGCCGGTGATTTCCATTGTAGCCGGGTCCAGAGGGATCTGGCCGGAACAGAAAATAAGTCCGTTATGGATAACGGCATGGCAGTATGGGCCGATGGCGGCCGGTGCATCTGGAACAATTTCACATTTCATTTTAAATCTCCTTTAAAGCGGTTTCATCGGGTATGCTTAATGGTAAAGGGTGACAACCGGTTCCTTGAGTATCATGTCAATGGATTCTTTTGCCGTGGCTGCAATCCTGGGAAAAACATCGTCAATTTTGGTAAGCTGGCGCAGATTTTCAGCCGTTCGAAGAATGAGTCTTGCAAAATCACCTTCAGCAATGTCGGTTTTACCCATTAGCTGGTGCCATGGAGTGTCATGGGCCCAGGCATAGGTCAGTGCCGCCGGCTGGATAAACAGGTTGGGAGCGAAAAAGCCCTGTTCCTGCATCCTTACGGCAAAGGGTCGTAACTTTTTTCGAATTTCAAGAAAAGCCGTAACCAGGCGCTGGGGAGTTGCCCGGTCATACAGCGGATCGTCGGTAAACTCCTTTTCATTGACAAACGCGGCTATAATGGATGCCAGAAGAGCAGGATCCGACTGTGGCAGCAGTTTGTGCCGGATGCTCTGGGCCACCAGAAGCGGGGTATCCATCCTTAGTTTCGATGCCCAGATGCCGTCATCTGTCAGCTTTCCTTCCGGGGTTACATAGGCTTCTTTAATCAAAAAATTCATGTGTTCCACAAAATCATTCCACAAAAATTCCATGCCATGACCAAATTGTTTTCGGGCCAGTTTTCCTTTTTTTTTGCCTAAAGAGATCATGTAGGATGCAAAAGATTTGTCCAGAAGAGTGCTGATCTGGTCCGGAGTATGGGACAAAAGCAGGTTGAGAACCATTGTGAAATCGATCTTTATCCGGCTCTGGATGTCTATGGGCGGTGAATGGATCAGCCTGGCAATGTATCGAAGGTTCATGAATTTTCCGGGAAGTACCATTCCAAATCCAATATTGTCCATGCCACGCCGTCCGGCCCGCCCGGTCATCTGCTGGAATTCGCTCGTGCTCAGGGGCATGAATTCCACGCCGTTGAACCTGTCGGAATTCAGGATGACAACCGACCTGGCAGGGAAGTTCACGCCGGCGGCCACGGTTGAAGTGGCGAACATGGCATCCAGAAGACCCTCGGCCATGAGGGTTTCCACAACGACTTTCCAGGCTGGCAGATGTCCGCTGTGGTGAGCGCCGACCGCTGCATGTTCCAGAAACTCCCGCTGCCGGTGTTGTTCAAGATGAGGATTGCCTGCCACAAGCTCGTCGAGTTTGAGGCGCAGCTTTTCTTTCCGGTCCGGGTCGCGGGCAAGGATCTCCCCGGTGCAAAGTTTTATGGCCTGGTCACATTCAGCCCTGGATTTTAAAAAGAAAATGGCCGGCAGCATGTCATAGGTATGCATTACCTTTAAAATATCCCCCAAGGGCGGCAGCTGTCCCGGCGGCGCCAGCATTGGTTTGTGCTGCTGGCTTAAAAAAGATAACACACCCTGGTGAAGCTGCGGTTTGGATGATCCTCCCGTTTTTTTCAAAAGGGGATACAAGGTGCCGGAAGGGTGGAAGAAAACAGGAAACAGAGGCACCGGGCGCCGTGTGTTTTCAATGACTTCACAACGTTTTCCCCGGATGGATTCCAGCCAGCCCGCTATCTGGAAGGGATTGCCTATGGTAGCGGACAACAGGAGCAATGGAATCCTCGACGGCATGTAGATCATGATTTCTTCCCACACCACACCGCGGTCCTCGTCACCCAGGTAATGGGCCTCGTCAAGGACAATGACATCGCAGGCAAGGTCTTCTCCTGTGTACATGGCATCATAGAGCTGGTTCCTCAGGATCTCCGTGGTGCCGATAATGATGGGCGCCTCGGTGTTTTCCTTGATATCACCGGTCAGGATTCCCACCGAACCGGCACCGAAAAGTTTTGAGAAACCGGCGTGGATGGAATTGGTCAGTGCCTTGAGCGGGGTGGCATACCAGACCTTACCCCCCTGTTCAAGGGTTTTTCTGGCCACATTTTCCGCAATCCAGGTCTTGCCCGCACCTGTCGGGGCCGTTACAAGGCAGTCGGAATGTTCTATTGCCTTTAATGCGGAAAGCTGGAACGGGTCAGGTGTAAATGCTTCTTTTTCCGGCTTTCCGATTTTTTTGAAAATATTTTTGAGTGATTTGTCGGCGCCGGGGCGGATCATGGGGCGTTTTTTCTTGAAGGCGGGCCCTGATTGCCTGCTTTTATATTGTTTCTTCATAGCTGTGATAGAACCATAAATTCACATAATATGCAATAGGTGTTCTCATCGTGGATAAATGCCGCAGCAGGCCTGCCACTATTTTGTTATATTTACTTCATACGTGGATACTGGTAATATGAAGCTTCACACTCTCACCAGGAAAGCCGTTTTATTATGATGAATCAGTTCAATCCGGGAAACAACAGCCTTGAAAGCGATAACAGGCTGGACAACATCAGCAAAAGCGAGCAACTTGCCCACGCTTTGTTCAGAATTTCCAATGCCGTCAATACCACGGAAAATCTCGATGAGCTGTTTTTGTCCATCTACGATACATTGAACAATTTGAAACCCCTGCCCAATTTTTTTATCTGCCTTGTGGAAGAAGATAAAAAAGTCATGAATTTTCCGTTTTACATCGATGAATTTGATGAAGACAGCGTGATCCGCACGGTGAACTATGATGAAAACAGCAGTTTCATCACCATAGACGTTATTAAATCCAGAAAACCTTTGTTCCTTGATGAACGACAGCTTGAAAAAAGGCATACATCCAACCGGGCAGCCGGAACCATGTCAAAGGTATGGCTTGGAGTTCCGCTTGTTATCCGGGGGCAGGTCATCGGCGTGATGGCGGTTCAGCATTACCGTGATCCCGGGTATTTCAGCAAAAAAGATATGGACCTGTTCGTGGCGGTTTCAGAACAGATCGCCCTTGCCATTGACCGCAAGCAGTCCCAGGAGATCATCCTTGCTCATCAGCAGACTTTGGAAAAAAAGGTGGCAGAGCGTACCAAAGAGCTTAATGCGGCCCTGGACAAACTGACTGAAAGCGAGACACATTTCAGGGAAACCATAGAGCTTTTACCGGAAATGGTGTTCGAGACCGATGACCGGTTCATGATCACCTATGCCAATAAAAAAGCACATGAAATGTTTTTGTATACACGCCGGGACATTGAAAAGGGTATTGCAGCCGTTGATATAATTGCCCCGAAAGACCGCAAGCGTGCCAGCGAAAACATGATCAGGTCCATTTCCGGGGAACGGGTGGAACTGAGAGAGTATGAAGTGGTGCGAAAGGACGGGACAGCTTTTCCGGCCATTATCGAATCTCTTCCTGTCATGAAGGGGGGAAAGTGTGTGGGCATGCGGGGGGTGATCATCGACATGACCGCCCAGAAAAAAATCCAGAAGGACAAGGAGCGTATGGCCGCTGCTCAAAAGGAACTGGAGATTGCAAGAAATCTCCAGGCCTCTTTGCTGCCCTCCCTGGAAAATTTCAACGGGCACGGCCTTGAGATGGCGGCCAGCATGGCTCCGGCTGAATCAGTGGGCGGAGACTATTATGACGTGATCGTTTCTCCGGACAAAAAGCTCTGGTTCGGTATAGGAGATGTCACCGGTCACGGGCTCATGTCCGGCCTGGTCATGATGATGGCCCAGGTGGCCGTCAACACCCTGATACGTTCCGTTCCAGGCCTGACTCCTGCCGAGGTCCTGATATATGCAAACCGCATCCTCCAGGTCAATATACGCGATCGGCTCAAGGATGACCATTACATGACCATCAGCTTGATAAAGGAAGAAAAGCCCGGTGTCTACTCATATGCCGGAGCCCATGAAACCATACTGGTTTACAGGGCTGCCGCCCGCATTGTTGAACAGATTCCGGCAAAAGGGATGTGGCTCGGGATCATTCCGGACATCTCAAAACCCACTTTCGAGCACTCAGGCAGGTTTTACCTGGAAAAAGACGATGTCGTATGCCTTTATACAGACGGCGTGATCGAGGCGCGCAACCATAAAAAAGAGCAGTTTGACATTCAACGGCTTGAACGGTTCTTTAAAACCCATGCCCACCACACACCGGATCACATCAAGGAATGTCTTTCAAAAGAACTGCTCACTTACATGGACCGGCAGAAAGATGACATGACCTTTTTGATTTTGAAAAAATTATGACTGTTACCAGATACACAACAAGGACAAAGCTGCTGATACTGCTATGGAAACAACTGTAAACGGCCGGGACGCGGCCAGAACCATCCAGGTACTGTTCGAAATTTCAAGTGCGGTGAACAATACAGTGAACCTGGACGAGCTTTACCGGGCCATTCATGTTTCCCTGGGGAAAATAATGGATGCCGAAAATTTTGCCATCGCCCTGTATCACAAGGACAAGGATTCCATTACATTTCCCTATTTTGTCGATGAAAAAGATCAGCATCTTTTTGAAATAGTATCTGTCAGTGAAAAAGAATCTCTTACCGCTCGGGTGATCAACGCCAACAAATCTTTGATCATAACTCATGAGCAGATGCAGAAGCTTCTGGAACAGCAGAGGGAAAAAACTGTCGGGAGTCCTTCAAAAATTTGGGCCGGAGTACCGCTTCGCATAAAGGGAAAAGCTTTCGGGGCCATTATCATTCAAAACTATCACACTGAAGATGCCATCAGGCCGTCAGACCTGGATATTTTAAATTCAGTGTCCGAATTCGTAGCCATGGCCATTGAGCGCAAGCAGGCTGAAGACAGTATCCTGCAGCGGGAAAAACTGACCCAGACCCTGTTTGCCATTTCCAACGCCGCCAATACATCCGAAAACCTTGATGAACTGTATCATTCAATATACCAGTCGCTGGATGACCTGTTCACGCTTCCCAACTTTTTCATTGCCATATACCGGGAAAAGAGAAAGTCCATGTATTTTCCGCTGTATATTGACGAATATGATTATGAAGGACAGGTTTCCTTTGTGGTGGACAATATAGAAGAGAACAGCTCCATTACAACGGATGTCATATCCAGCAAAAAACCGCTGCTGCTGAAAAGAAAAGAACTGATTCAAAAAAAGCGTGAAAGCAAGGTTACAGGAACCCTGCCTGTAATATGGATGGGGATTCCTTTAATTATCCGGGGCAGGGTGATCGGGGTGATGGCGGCCCAGCATTACCATGATCCGGAATATTTCGATCAAAAAGACCTGGAATTTTTCATGGCTGTGTCAGACCAGGTGGCCCTTGCAATAGACCGCAGGCATTCCCAGGAAATAATAATGCAGCGGGAAAAACAGATCCTGACCTTGTCGAGCCAGACCCAGGAACTGTCTCTTGTCGCTGCTTCCATTCTGTCCATGAAAGAGGAAAAACAGGTCTTTGATTATATCAGCCGAGCCATTGTACGGCATTCAGATTATAACCGGCTGATCATGTCCTATTTTACAGACACCCACCCTTTCAGGGAAATCATCGGGTTTGCCGGTATCGATGCGGCGGAAATCGAAAAAGTGCGGAACAAGCCCGCGCCAAAAAGTTTTTTTGAAAATATATTCAAGGAAGGGGAAAGAATCAGTGAGATGTCCTGTTATTTTCCCCATACAAAACTGCATCTCCTGGGCACTGAACTGCCGGTTTTCAACAGCTGCAGGGAACCAGGAGAGAACGACAAGGGCTGGCATCCCGACGACATGCTGTTTATCAGGATGAACGATTCTGAAGGCAACTTCATGGGTGTGATATCTGTAGATGATTCCAAGTCTGCCAGACGGCCTACCATGGAAAACGTCCGTCCACTGGAAATATTTTCCAGCCTTATTTCCCAGATCATCATTTTCAGGCGTATCCAGTCAGAGCTCAGGGAACACAAGGAAAATCTCGAGAAAATGGTCGATGACCGGACCCGGGAGCTGACAACTGAAATATCGGAACGTATACAGATAGAAAAAAAGCTGAAAAAAGCCAAAATAGAAGCTGAGGCGGCAGCACAATCCAAAGGGGAATTTCTGGCCAACATGAGCCACGAAATCAGGACACCGATCAACGGAATCCTGGGTATGGCAGAGATCGCCATGGAAAACGACCTCGATCCGGCGCTTGATAAAATTATCAAAACCATCCAGGCAGAGGCGGATGCCCTGCTTTCCATTATCAACCAGGTGCTCGATTTTTCAAAAATCGAAGCCGGCCGCCTGACCATGGAAAAGATTTCCTTTGATTTAAGGCATACCTTTGAGCAGGCCTGTTCCACCCTGGCCATGGGAGTAAATGATACAGGTGTCGAATTTATCTCCTTTCTGTCACCTGACGTGCCGGCAAAACTTATCGGCGACCCCGGCAGGCTCAGGCAGATCCTGGTGAATCTCACATCAAATGCCATTAAATTTACACACCAGGGAGAAATTTTTGTAAAATGTGAAATGGTTCGGGATTACAAGGCCGGTGTCGAACTTCGATTCGAGGTTAAGGATACGGGAATCGGAATTGCGAAAGACATGCAGGCTGTTATTTTTGACAGTTTTCAGCAGGCTGACGGATCTACAACCCGAAAGTACGGCGGTACCGGGCTTGGGACCACTATTTCAAAACAGCTGGTGGAATTGATGGGCGGCCGTATCGGGCTTGAAAGCACTCCTGGAAAGGGCAGCAATTTCTGGTTTACCATGAAATTAGCAAAACAGGCTGCTGCAAAAAAGAAACGGCAGGATGTTCCAGGCGTTTCCATTTCCGGGCTCAAAGCCCTGGTGGTCGATGAAAACGACACCAGCCGCGGGGTGATTCTTTCTTACCTGGCATCCTTTGGTATCCAGGCAATTGAGGTAAAAGACATGAACAGGGCACTGGGCATGCTGGAAAAGGAGAAAGGCACAGGCAGGAAGGCGGATCTTGTCATTTTACAGGCCCGCGACAGCCGGAATAAAACGTTTGAACTGGCCGGCAGGATAAGAAAGAACAAAGCCTTGAAAAAAATTCCCATTGTCATGATAACAGCACCGGGCAGGCAGGGTGATGGCGCAGCCTGCCGAAAGGCTGGAATAAATGCATATATGGTAAAGCCGGTGAAGCATGAAGAGCTTAAAAACGTCATTACCTCGGTCATGAGCCCTGTTAAGGACGATGCAGGAGAAAAAACCGCTCTTGTCACCCGGCACAGCATAGCAGAGCAGTCATACGGTCATTACCAGGTGCTGCTTGCAGAAGATTACCCGACCAACCGGCAGGTGGCTGTCCGCCATTTAAGATCGGCCGGATACGGGGTCAGGGTCGCTGAAAACGGTGAAGAAGCCGTGCAAATGTTTTTGAACAGACGATTTGACCTTATCCTTATGGACATCCAGATGCCTGTCATGGACGGGTATGCGGCTACAAAAAAAATCAGGCGCCATGAAGCCTCAAAAGCCATGCCCCGGACTCCGATTGTCGCCATGACGGCCCATGCCCTGACAGGTTATCACGAAAAATGCCTCAAGGCCGGAATGGACGATTACATGACCAAGCCGCTGAAACGCGAAACTTTCCTGGCAATGGTCCGCAAATGGACAGCTGGAGCTAAAGGTTCAAACCGCCAGGATCCTGGCAGACAGGCTGTCATGGATGCCGGCAAGACAGCCGCGCGGGTCGACCGGGCTCTCCTGGACCAGGCTCCCGTGGACCGGAAAGATACCATGGATATACGGCAGGCACTGGATGAATTCGAAAATGACACGGAATTTTTGTTCGAGGTGATTCAAGAATTTTTCGAGGCTGTTGACAGGCAGATGCCCAAAATTGCCCTTGCCGTTTCCAGCAGTAACAAAGCTGTCATACAAAAAGAAGCCCATGCCATCAAGGGTGGAGCCGCCAACCTGACCGCTGTCCGCCTGTCAGAGGCAGCCTCGGATCTTGAAAAAGCAGGAAAGTCCGGTGACCTGGAAAAATGCAGGACCGCTTTCAGGCGCCTGAGAGAAGAAGTGGATGCCGTTCACCGCTACATGGAAACGGTAACCGTCGAAATGTTCAGCAGGGACTTTCCTGATGGTCAATGAAATGCAGGGCGCCTTTGATACCTGACGGTCACTCTACCTGTTGAACACCTTTTTCAAAAGCTCCGTGGTGCGTTTGGCCGGGTTCTGCCGGATGGCGGCCTCTTCTTTGGCAATATAATAAAAAATACCGTCCATGCCCTTTTGAACAACATATTGTTTAAGATCAGCACTTACATTGGGTACAAAGGGTATGGATTCGTACCGGGACATCATGTTGTCATATGCCCGGACAGCCCCTACTTCAGACAGCGCCTGGTCGACGACAGGCGCCATTTCCATGGAAAGTGCAGGGGACATCTTTTCCTTGAAATACTGGGTGGCGGCATCATCCGGGCCGTTGTAGATATTGGTCACATCCTCGAAGGTCATCTGTGAAATGGCATCAAAAAAGAGCGTCCTGGCCCTTGGGGCAGCCGCTTCCGCCGCGCGGTTCAATTTCAGTTCAAGGTCGTCCATCAAAAATCCCATACCGGCTTTGTCCAGGAAGGTCTTTGCCTGGCCGAGCCTGTCCGGCAGCGGTATGTGAATCATTTCATCCATATTGAAACCATCTGTCTGACCCAGCTGGTTGACAACGTTTTCAGATCCTACGCGCAGGGCTTCTTTGAGCCCGGCGGTTATATCTTCAGAGGACAGGGCGCCCTGGGTGTCTTTTTCAGAAACCGAATCTACAAGGCTTTTGGCCCTGTCAAGCCAGGATGTGCCAAAGGCGGTCGATCCTGTGGAAAACAGTGCGCCGCAGCACATCAGTCCGGTGATCAACAATACAGGTAATTTTCTCATAAACCCTTCTTATCGCAGTTATTTTTTCAAGGCTTCCCGGTTAATGGTTCCGGGTACTGGTTCTATTCTGCTAGTACATAATTTGCATTTCAGGGTCAAGTAAAATATACAGGCGCAGTTTTGTTTTACCTGCCGCATAAAGCTGCCCCGGCCGTATCCCGGTGGCATCCTGTGCCGATACCACCGGCACTCATGTTCACAACAAAAATCTGGAACGGATCAAGGTCGAGTCAAAAATACTTGATATGCCATGTTCGTGTCTTGACTCTTTTTTTAAAAGCTGATAATTACACTTTGTTTCAATAAAAGATATCGGGACGTAGCGCAGCCTGGTAGCGCACTTGTCTGGGGGACAAGTGGTCGCTGGTTCAAATCCAGTCGTCCCGACCATTGACAATAAAGGCTTTCACTGTTTTGAGTGGGAGCCTTTTTTGTTTGAAAAACGCTTCTGGCTACAAGATTGGCTACAGGTTTATTGTTCGCTTGTTCAATTTTTTCTTTCACCATCCATACATCAATTTGATCATTCCATTTATAAAATTCATCGAGTAAATCAACTTTTAAGTTGGCGCCACCACAGCAGTTTCTTGATATGAGATTATAGTCCAAGAAACACAGGGAAACCCCCTGTATTTGGGCTTAAACCTTTAAGAAAAGGTGATCGCATGCAAGACAAAATTATCCGAAAATCTGACCTTTTGAAAATTGTAGGTGTGTCTCACCCTACCATCTGGCGCTGGGAAAAAAACGGCCAGTTCCCCAGGCGTATCCCACTTGGAAAAAATTCTACCGGTTGGTTGTCGTCTGAGATTGAAGATTGGCTGAAGAAGAAAGCTGAAGCACGATGATTTCCCAAAAAGAGAAGCCCGGCGGCGTGGCGGCCAATACCGGGCAAGGGCTAAATGGGCAAGCTGTTTCTATTAATAAGAACAATACCAGCAGCGCAGCAAAAAATCAAGTGAATACTGGACGTAAGATCACGCCTGACAGCCAAAAAATCTGGGAGAACATCAAGAAGGTAGCTTTTGTATCCGGATTCGGCCAACATCATACAGCAAATCCCGCCAAAGAAAATCCCAGACCCTACACCACCGTGACTCTGGAACAAATCATGGCGATGGCAGCGGCACCCGGAAGCGTGGATAAGGACAAGGCGCAATGGATCATACCCAGCACCACCATAGACCAGTGGGCGCGGGGCCATGCCTACCAGCGAGAGAACGGCACCTTTCATGGGGGATGGGGCGATGCGGACAAGGTGGAGGGGTTGACCTGGGCGGACGTGGTGGAGCGAACCAAGGCGGCGTTACCGGGATTTATGGTTATTCTTTACACGAGCCGGAGCGCGACCGAGAACAAACCGAAAAGCCGGTTGATTGT
>CAYNHL010000086.1:0-16039 GCA_964397015.1 uncultured Desulfobacterales bacterium
ATAGCCGAAAAAAAACCCTTTGAGGAAATTGTAACCGAAATCAAGGATTTTAAAAAGGTTCTGATCCTCGGGTGCAACGAATGTGTGACTGTTTGTGAAGCAGGCGGGAAAAAGGAAGTGGAGATACTGGCATCAGCTCTTCGCATGTATTTCATCAATAAGGGCAAAGAAAAGCAGATTGATGAAAAAACCCTTGAACGCCAGTGCGATCATGAATACCTGGAAGAACTCAGGGAAAATATTGATGAATACGATGCCGTGGTTTCCCTGGCCTGTGGTGTAGGAGTCCAGTTCGCAGCTGAAAAATACCTGGAAACACCCCTGATTCCAGGGGTGAACACGGTATGCCTGGGTGCCAATGAAGATCGGGGGTTGTGGACTGAACGCTGCCAGGCCTGCGGGTCATGCGTTTTGGCCAGGACAGGGGGGATCTGCCCCGTGTCCCGCTGTGCAAAGCGGGTTTTGAATGGTCCCTGCGGCGGTTCGAGCAACGGGAAATGTGAAATCAGCAAAGATGTGGATTGTGCATGGCAGCTTATTATTGACAGGCTCAAGGCCCTGGGCAGAATGGATGAATATGAAACTGTCGCACCGATCAAGGACTGGTCGACCGACAGGGCAGGCGGACCGAGGACCGTAAAAAGAGAGGATGTGAACATATGAGTACACAAACCGAGAGCAGGCTGGAAAAGATTTTAAAGGCTGGACACCTTGGGGTCACTTCTGAATGCGGTCCCCCAAGGGGAAGTGACCCGGAAGAAGTCAGGGAAAAAGGCGCCATGATCAAGGATTACGTGGATGCCATAAACGTGACCGACAACCAGACCGCCATGACCCGCATGTCTTCTCTGGCGGCCTGCATCCACCTGAAACTCATGGGCATCGAGCCGGTACTGCAGATGGTGACCCGTGACCGGAACCGTGTGGCTCTTCAAAGTGATATTCTGGGGGCGGCATCCTTTGATATTCCCAATATGCTGTGCCTGTCCGGAGATCACCAGAGCTTCGGGGACAACCCGCAGGGCCAGAATGTGCATGATCTCGATTCCATGCAGTTGATCCAGACCGTCTGCCATATGAGGGACGAGGGAAAATTCCTGGGAGGAGACGATATCAAGCGTCCGCCGAAAATGTTTGTCGGCGCGGCGGCCAATCCGTTTGCCGATCCATTCGAGATCAGGGTGCCCCGGTTGGCCAAGAAGATTGCCTGCGGAGCCCAGTTCATCCAGACCCAGTGTATCTACAATATCCCCAAGTTCAAGGAATGGATGAAACGCGTGCGTGACCGCGGACTGCATGAAAAAACCTTTATCATGGCCGGAATGACACCCATGAAATCCGTGGGTATGGCAAAATATATGAAAAACCGTGTGCCCGGCATGGATGTACCCGACGATATAATTGACCGCCTGGCAGGTGTAGAAAAGAAAAACCAGGCTGCAGAAGGCATCAATATATGTGTCGAACATATCCAGGAGCTCAAGGAAGTTGAAGGGGTATCAGGCTTTCATATAATGGCCATCGAGTGGGAACAGAAAGTTCCTGAAATAGTCGAGCGATCCGGGCTTTATCCCCGGCCGAAGATATAACTCAAGGTATTTGATACCATGTTGGACCGGATGCAAGGACAGCTTTTGTGTCTTCGCATCCGGTTCTTTTTGTAAGTAAAGGGTGATGTCAATTGATTCCATACGCGAAAACAGGAGTATAAAATGGCTGTCATTGTCAGGTATATCGTTGTCAGAAATGGAGAGGAAAAAATGACATTTGCGACCAAAAAAGAAGCTGATGCGCATGATAAAATGCTTGATATTGCTGATGACCTGTTTGAATTTCTCGAAAAATCAGGTATCGAGGTCGATGAGAGAAAACTGGAAGATATCTCTTTGCTTCTGGCCCAAAAGCGGGACGAGCTCATTCCTATTTTAAGGGGGATAAAACCTAAAAAACCGCCCGAAAACAAGCCAGCCGGGAAAAAAGAAGAGCCCGGTCAAAAGCCGGCGGCCAAACCAAAAAGCAAGGCTGGAAAGTAGTTTTATTGTGTTTTTATCAAAAATTGTTTCCTGTCAAGGTTCAAAAACGCAATAATGCAAGCCTGACATCACTTACGGTGCGTATCCCGCAATCTTAATGGAGTTGGTTATGGGTAAGGTTACAGGTATCATTTTCCGGTTTGTCCGGGTGGTGGTCGTTCTTGCGGTCGCGGCCGGTATTGCTTTCCTGTTATATGATATAAGGGAGCAACCTGCGAAAACCAAGGTCGAGCAGGCAGCGCCGGCTGTTGCAGTCCGGCTCGTGTTCCCGGGAGACAGGATAATGACCGTGGCGGCTTTCGGAACGGTAAGGCCGGAGAAGGTCGTAAGGATTGCCTCTGAAATTCCAGGCCGGATCAAAACCCTTCATCCCGAGTTTCTGCCCGGTGGTTATATCGGTGACGGAGAACTGGTAACAGGTCTCGATGACAAAACCATCCAGCTTGAAAACCAGGCGGCGGCCCTCCGTGTCGAGCAGGCAGGGCTGGATGTCAAAAATCTTGAGCAGGAGTTGAAAAACCTGGAAAAAGACAGGTTGATCGCTGAAGAAAACCTGGCGCTGTCCGCTCGTGAGCTTGACCGGGTCAGCCGGCTTAACCGGCAGGAGTTCGCCTCTGCTGCCAGTTATGAAAAGGTCCGGCAGCAGCATCTCAATGCAAAAGGGCAGCTGCAGACCATTGAAAACCGGTTGTCATTGTCTTCGACATTGATGGCGCAGAAAAAAGCGGCCCTGGCCATGGCAGGAATCGACCTGGAACGTACGGACCTGACGTTGAAAAAAACTAGGATCAAGGCCCCGTTTGATGGATATATCCTGGAAAAATTCACAGAAGCGGGCGAGTACATTAATCCTGGCCAGGTACTGGCCACATTTTACCACAAAGGCCGCCTGGAAGTGGATATACGGATTCCCATGTCCCAGATGCAATGGCTCGCTCCGCTCATCGATGCCGGGGAAAAACCGGCGGCCAGGGTGGAGATGACAGTTTCAGGTTTACAGGATCCTGTTGTCAGGCAGGCAAGGGTTAAGAGGATTCATTCCAGGGTTGATGAAACCACGCGGACCCTTCCTGTCACAATTGAGATCCTTTCACAGGAGGACAGCCCCCGCTCTGTGTATAAAATCAGGCCCGGAGCCTTTGTCCGGTGTATTGTGGACGGGGTTCGCCATGAGGGTCTGTATGTACTCCCCCGGCACATGGTGAAGACCGGTGATATCGTCTACAGGGTCACTGACGGACACCTGGAGCTTGTAAAGGTTACGGTCTTGAGAAAATCAGAAGCTGATGCTTATATTTCCGCAGGTCTCAACCCCGGCGACCAGGTGATTACATCACCTTTGCCCGGGGCGGTTGACGGTATGCCCCTGACCATCAAGCAGGACGAGGAGCACTGACGATGCGTGCACTGGGCAAATGGTCGGTCGAACACCGGGTAACAGTCAACCTTGTGATGATATTCATCATCGTGGCCGGCATGTTCACCGTCCTTGGAATGAACAGGGAAATGATGCCCCAGTTCGAACTGGACATGATCGATATCGGGGTCACCTATCCCGGGGCTTCGCCTGAGGAGGTGGAGGAGGGCATCTGTATCAAGATAGAAGAACAGCTCAAAAGTCTTGAAGATGTCAAGGCCATGTATTCCACTGCTTTTGAGGGCCACGGGTCGGTTTTTTTTGAGCTCGAGACCGGGGCGGATGTGGATGAAAAGGTCGATGAAATAAAGACCGAGCTGGACCAGATCACGGATTTTCCCAAAGAGGCTGAAACGCCCGTCGTGACGAAAATCAAAAACAATAACCCGGCCATTTATATCGGAGTTTATGGTGACGTTCCGGACCATGTACTCAAAAAGGCTGCCGAAAAGATACGCGATGATCTTGTAAACCTGGATGTGATCTCCCTTGCCTCCGTTACCGGTGCCCGGGACTATGAAATTTCCGTCGAGCTTTCTGAAGCCCGGCTGCAGCGTTACAGCCTGAGTTTCGATCAGGTGGCACAGGCCGTGAAGACAGGCAGCATGGATTTGCCCGGGGGCAGCATAAAAACCCCTGGCAATGAGTTTTTAGTCCGGACCAAGGGCCAGAAGTATACCGGTGAGGGGTTTGAGCAGATTCCCATATTGACACGACCCGATGGAACCATCCTGCGCCTCGGGGACGTGGCCGAAGTCAAAGACGGGTTCGAGGACAGGGATTTAAAGGCACGCTTTAACCAGAAGCCGGCTGTAATGGTGATTGTATCCAGGACCGACACCCAGGACAGCATCCTTATTTCAAGGGCTGTAGAGGCCTATATAGAGAAGAACAGGCATTCACAGCCCAAGGGCATACACCTTGCTACCTGGTTTGACATGGCCGGCATGATCCAGGACAGGATTGATCTGTTGGCCTGGAACGGCCTGCAGGGAATTGTGCTTGTGTTCTTGATACTGGCGCTGTTTCTGCATTTGCGCCTGGCGTTCTGGGTGGCCCTGGGAATTCCCATTTCCTTTATGGGCGCATTCATCATTCTGGATTACCTGGGCGCCACCATCAACATGCTGTCGCTGTTCGGTTTCATCATGACCCTTGGAATACTCGTGGATGATGCCATCATTGTCGGAGAAAATGTCTACAGCCACTACACCAGGGGAAAATCGCCCAAAGAGGCGATCATGGACAGCATGCAGGAGATCGGCGGCCCGGTTCTCCTGGCTGTTTCCACCACCATAGTGGCATTTGTCCCCCTTATGGCGGTTGAAGGAATCATGGGCAAATTCATTGCTGTCATGCCCCTGACCGTTATCTGTATTCTTGCTCTTTCACTGGTTGAAGCCCTGGTCATCCTGCCGGCACATCTTGATCATGCATTGAGCCCGCCTAAAAAGATCACTGCAAGGGTATACCGCATTTTCTTTTTCTGGCTTGAATGGCTCAAGGAGGACATCACACTGGCTCATGAATGGCTTAGATCCAGGATGGAAAAACTGCTGGAGCGTTTTGTCAAAAAAGTCTACACACCGGTACTGATACGCAGCATTGCCAACCGGTATTTTGCCCTGGCCATGGGTGTCGCTGTGCTTATCGTCTGCATTGGAGCGATTGCCGGCAAACACGTGCCCTTTGTATTTTTTCCCAAAACTGACAGCAACTGGGTGATTGCGGAGATCATATATCCCATGGGTACCCCTTTTGAAAAAACCGAAGCCAGTATCCGGAAGATTGAAATGGGTGCATTTGAACTTAACGATCTTTTCCGGGACCAGGTGGAAGATCGAAAAGATATACTGGTAAACAGTTTCTCCCAGGTGGGAATTATCCCCAGGCGGGACTGGAAACCCGGTGTATACGGGGCACATTGCGGAGAGGTCTGGATTGAAATCCAGGCATCGGGTGACAGGCCGAATGTTTCTGCAGACATGGTTACTGCCAGGTGGCGGGAGCTTACCGGGGAAATACCCGGGGTTGAATCCCTGACTTTTTCCATTATCGGCGGGGGGCCCGGCGGGGTTCCAATTGAAATTCAGCTTTCAGGGGATGATCTGAACCAGCTCAAGGCTGCCGCCGATGCCCTCAAGGATGAAATCAAAACCTACCCCGGTACCTATGACATCGCCGACACCTTCAGGCCGGGCAAGATGGAAAAAAGAATATCCATAAAGCCGGGTGCGGCTCCGCTCGGGATCACGCTCGCCGATATCGCAAGCCAGATCAGGCAGGCTTACTACGGGGAAGAGGCTTTGAAGGTACAGCGGGGCAGAGACGATATCAAGGTAATGGTCAGGTATGCCAAAAAAGAGCGGGAAACCGAAGCCAGTATTGAAGACATGCGGATCAGGACCCGGGACGGCCGACAGGTTCCGTTGACCCAGATCGCCGATGTTCATACCAAAAGGGGGTATGCCACGATTCAGAGGGTGGACCGCAAACGGATCATTACCGTGACATCGGATATCAATGAAGACACGGCCAATGCCAGTGAGATCGTCAGCGACCTTGAAAAAAGGTATCTCAAAAATCTGGTAAGCCAGTACCCCGGGGTATCCTATGATCTCGAAGGACAGGCAAAACGGACCCAGGAAACAATGGAAAGCCTGATGAAAGGTTTCTTGTATGCCGTTATGGTGATTTTCCTGCTGCTGGCCAGCCAGTTCAGGTCCTATGCCCAGCCGCTGATTATCATGACAGCCATACCCTTTGGTTTTGTCGGCGCCGTTGCCGGGCATTTCATAATGGGGCTTCCCGTCACCATGATCAGTATTTTCGGTATAGTGGCCCTGTCCGGGATTGTGGTCAATGATTCATTGATATTGATCAATTTTGCCAATTTGCGGGTGCGGGAAAAAATTCCGGTGACCCAGGCGGTCATTCAGTCCGGGCAGGATCGTTTCAGGCCCGTACTGCTGACATCCGTGACAACGATTGCCGGGCTTTTTCCACTGCTGCTCGAGACCAGTTTCCAGGCCCAGTTCCTGATTCCCATGGCTGTCAGTATATGTTTTGGATTGCTGGCCGCCACTGTTCTGATCCTGGTACTGGTGCCCGTGCTCTATGTCATGCTCGATGATATCACGGGCCTGTTTGTGTCAGGCGGGAAAGAAACGCAAAAACCCCAGGTACAGGAGAGATGATCATGGACAATGTATTTGACCGGGACTTCTGGCTGGACCGATGGCGCGAAGAAAAGCGCGATGATACCATGGCCGTTCACAAAGGTTTTTCAACGGCTGCATACTGGGACAAGGCGGCTCAAACCTATAACAGGAACAAAGACGAGCTTTTGTCCAGAAAACTGGAAAAGACCCTGGACCTGTTTAAATCCAGGGGGCTGCTTTTTCCCGGCATGAAAGTGCTGGACATCGGGTGTGGTACCGGACACCTTGCCATTGAACTGGCCCGCCGCGGTGCCCATGTAACGGCCATTGATTTTTCCGAAGGCATGCTGGAGCGGTTGAGACAGGAACTTCCCGGGCAGCTGGCACCCAATGTCGATATCCTTCACAAAGACTTTAAAAATATGGATACTACGTCTCTTGGATCCGCACAGAAGTTTGATCTGGTTATCGCGTTCATGTCCCCGGCCGTATCCACGCCGGAATCTTTTTTTAAAATGATATCCCTGTCCAGAAAAGGCTGTGCCATAAGGGGGTGGTGTGACAGGCGCCGGCACCCCATTCTCGATGCACTGTGGGAAAAGATCATGCAGCGGCCACTGGTGGACAGGCCGCAGAGCATCCTATACAAGATCAATCTTCTTTTTTCCATGGGAACTTTCCCTGATATTATCTGTGATACGATTGAATGGGAACAGGAAGTTACCCTTGATGAAGAATTTGCCGGCCAGATGGCTTTTTTTGAAAAATCGTCTGATCTTGCAGCCTCAAAACTTGAAAAAATTATCAGGACCCATCTTGAATCCATTGCCCGCAACGGCATCATTAACAGAAAGCACAAGGGCACCACGGCAACGGCAGTATGGCACGTGACATCATCATGATGGATTTTTACAGGTTCTCCTGCTTTTAACATTTACAGCCGTGCCATATGCACAGTAGATAAAAATATTGATTTTCAGTTCAGTATTGATAATATGGGCATGGCATTGCGGCGTAAAAACAGACCATCAGGAAAAATGAATGAGCCCGAACAACCTGGTTCATAAAATGATCCGGTATTATGACAAGCGACCGGAGGAAGACCGGCTCGATATGGGGATCGGCCCCATTGAGCGATGGAGAACCAAGGAACTGATCAGTTCGTTTATTGACAAAAAGTCACTTGATATCGCTGATATCGGAGGCGGTACAGGCGAATACAGTTTCTGGCTGGCAGCCGGCGGCCACAGGGTGGATCTTTTTGACCTGATGAAGAGGCATGTCGGCCTTGCAAATATGCGGAACCAGATAGAAAGGTTTAAACTGCGGCGTATTGCACAGGCAGATGCCAGAAAGCTGCCTACCGGTTCGAATTCTTATGACCTGGTTATTCTGCATGGCCCATTGTATCATTTTCCCTCAAAAAACGACCGGCTGGCCGCATTACGGGAGGCCCGGCGAATTCTAAAGCCTGACGGCGTGATGCTGGCCTTTGGAATATCATATACTGCTTCAACCATTGTAGGCCTTCATTCAGGCATGATTTTCGAGGACAATTACCTTGACATGGTGACATCTGAAATTGAAACCGGGAGACATCTTCCACCCTCCAATTTTCCGTTTTTATTTGTTGACGGACATTTCCACCGCCCAAGAGAGTTGGAGACAGAGATCAAGGAAAGCGGCCTGATTCCAAGATACAGTCTGGCAGTGGAAGGATCGAGCTGGCTGGCACCGGGATTCAACGAGGTCTGGAAAGATCATGAAAAACGTTCAGTGCTGCTTACAGTTACCCGCCTGCTGGAAAAAGACTGTTACAACAGCCCTCATTTCATGGTGGCAGCAGTTCGCTCTCCTGAACATCTCCTGCGCCGCAGGCTTATCCGGCGGAATCCCGGCAGCTGAATTCCGGCAAGATCACTTCTTTTATCTGAACCTTGTTTTTAACTGCCTGCTTGTATCCTGTAAAAAAATTGTTATGTTCTTGTAATGAATCGCCAACTTACAAAAAACACAGGTGCCATATGACAGATAACGAAAACTTTGTGACCCCCGAAATCATTGCAGATGAAGATTCGAAGAATCAAAAACAGCTGGTGCGCAGCAGCATGAAGCCCAATGTGCTTTTCCTGGTGCCCATAACCGGCAGGCCCCACCTGCCGGCCCAGGTGCAGCCATTGATCGTGAACAAGCATAAATGGGAAAATACATTGAAAAAAGCGGCTGAAAGTTCCCATAATTTTCTGGGTCTTTCCTATATCAGCTCTTTAGAGTCAGAGGATATCGGGCCAAACGATTTTTCCAGAATCGGTTGTGTCGTCAAGATGCTCAATGTCGTTGAATTTGAAGGCAGGATACAGTTCATAGCCCACGGACTGGAAAGGTTCAGGATTACCAGGTTTTTATCGGACACACCTCCTTTTCTCGTACAGGTGGAGTATTTCAGCGAGCCGGTAGAGGATAAAGACCAGCTCAAAGCTTATGCCATATCCATTATCAATTCGATCAAGCAGCTGCTTGGAATGAATCCTTTGTATACCGAGGAGCTCAAACAGTACCTGGGAAGGTTCAGCCCGGATGATCCTTCCCCCCTGGCTGATTTCGCCGCCGGCATCACAACGGCCAGTGGTGACGAGATGCAGGATATCCTTGAAACAATTCCTGTAATTGACCGGATGAAAAAAGTCTTGATGCTGCTGGCAAAGGAAATTGAAATTGCAAAACTGCAGACAAAGATCCAGAAAGATATAAACGAGAAAGTGGATGACAGCAAACGCAAATTTTTTCTCAAAGAGCAGCTCAAGGCCATCCAGAAAGAACTGGGAATGGCCAAGGATGACAAAACCAGTGACGTGGAAAACTTTAAGGAAAAATTTTCAAGGCTGAACCCGCCGGACCATGTCAAAAAAAAGTTTGAAGAAGAAATCGAAAAACTGTCTGTACTTGAAACAGGCTCTTCGGAATACGGGGTTACCCGCAACTACCTGGACTGGATCACTTCATTTCCCTGGGGTGTATATTCCGAGGACAACATCGATATTGTACGTGCGGAACAGATCCTGGAGAGGGATCATGCAGGACTCAAGGATGTAAAGGAGCGCATTATTGAATTCTTTGCCGCCGGTATTTACCGGAAAAACATCTCCGGTTCCATTATTTTGTTCGTAGGCCCCCCGGGTGTCGGAAAAACATCCATTGGGAAATCCATTGCCGAAGCGCTGGGAAGAAAATTTTACCGGTTCAGCCTGGGCGGTATCCGGGATGAAGCGGAAATCAAGGGACACAGGCGGACATATGTGGGTGCGCTTCCGGGTAAGATGGTTCAGGCCCTGAAAGATACCGAGGTCGCCAATCCGGTGATCATGCTGGACGAAGTGGACAAGATAGGATCTTCTTTCCAGGGGGATCCGGCCTCGGCCCTGCTTGAAGTTCTGGACCCGGAGCAGAACCATGAATTTCTCGATCACTACCTGGATCTCAGGATCGATTTATCCAAGGTCCTGTTCATCTGCACGGCAAACCAGCTGGATACAATTCCAGGACCGTTGCTGGACAGGATGGACATGATCCGTTTATCCGGGTATATCACCCGGGAAAAGATGGAGATCGCCAGAAAGCATTTGTGGCCGAAATTATTGAAACGCAATAAAATCAAATCGAGTATTTTTTCCATTACCGATCCGACCCTGCGCCAGATTATTGAAGGATACGCCAGGGAGGCCGGGGTCAGAAATCTTGAAAAAATGCTCAATAAAATTATCAGGAAAGGTATTGTCAAGCTGTTGAAAACAGATGAAGGCCGGATCAATGTCAATTTGAAAAACCTGGAGACGTATCTGGGGCCTGTCACGTTCAAAAAAGAAAAACGGATGTCGGGAGTCGGCGTGGTAACCGGGCTTGCATGGACCGCAATGGGGGGTGTCACCCTGCCGGTGGAGGTAACCCGTGTGCATACCAAATCGGCCGGGATCAAGCTTACCGGCAAGCTCGGCGATGTAATGAAGGAGTCGGCCGAGATTGCCGCAAGCTATATACGCGCCCATTTAAAGACATTCAAGGCAGATCCTGATTATTTTGACGATGCCTTTTTGCATATCCATGTCCCGGAGGGGGCAACCCCTAAAGACGGTCCCAGCGCCGGTATAACCATTGCCACGGCACTTCTGTCGCTTGCCCTGGGGAAAAAGGTGGACCAGGACCTGGCCATGACCGGGGAACTGACCCTTACCGGAGAGGTCCTGCCCGTGGGGGGTATCCAGGAAAAAATCATTGCGGCCCGAAGGTCAAAAATCAGGCAGGTTATTCTGCCCCAGGCAGTGAAACCGGAATTTACAGAGCTTCCGGACCATATAAAGGAAGATATCACCTTTCATTTTGTCAAAAAATTCAAAGATGTATACAAGATAGCATTTTTATAGCAGTGCCCTGATTTTTTCCCATCCTGCATCCGGAATGCTGGCGCCTATTACCTGGCAGACTTCATATCCGCATGCCGAGGCCAGGTGGCCGGATTTTTCAATGGAGCGGCCATGGGCTATTCCATAAAGGAATCCGGCCGCCCACAGGTCTCCTGCGCCGGTGGTATCGATCGGGGGCTCTCCTGTAACCGGATCTATCTTCGTGACCTGGCCGTTGTGTGATATCAGGCTGCCGTTTTTTCCCAGCTTCAAAACACCGTATGTTACATTTTCTGACAGGGCAGCCAGGGCCTTTTCTTCATTTTCATGGCCTGTAAAGGCAGCTGCCTCGTCTTCGTTGGCCAGAAGGATATCCACGTATTCATGCACGATGTGGTCCAGCAGTGTCCTGGTGCGGTTGACCACCTCAAAGCTTGCAAGGTCCAGGGCGATAAGGGCTCCGGCCTTCCTGGCAGCCTCGAGGGATGCCAGGATCAGAGCAGGGTTGAAGACCAGGTAGCCTTCTATCAGTGCTATGGCCGAATCCTTGAACATGTGTTCAGTGATGCTGTCAATGGACATTTCCACCGATGCTCCCAGAAACGTGAACATGGACCGCTGGGCATCCGGGGTGATGACCGAAAGGCATTTGCCCGTAGGACTTGAAGAAACGGAAACCCGGGTTTCTACCTGGCTTGCCGTCAAAAAATTTTCAAATATTGTTCCAAACATATCGTCTCCGCGCTGGCCTATGTAACGGGCTTTTCCACCGAGCATGCCAACGCCCAGGATGGTGTTGCAGGCTGCGCCGCCGGGGACGATTTTTGGTTTCTGTGCGGTCTGTGCCAGAAGGTGCTGGATGTCGGCATCGCCGGAATAGGTCATCCCGCCTTTTTCTTTCTTGTGGTCCAGTAAAAACTGGTCGGTCTCATGGATCAGTATATCGACCAGGGCATTGCCGATAGCCGTGATCCGGGTGGGGTTCTCCTGATACATATTTTAGCATTCTCCTTGTTGAATGATTGAGTTTTATCAATACTATGTCACCTGTCTGCAGGATACAACGTTTTATTGACAAAAATTATTTATGGGATATATTAAACAGGTTTTGCACAGCGGATTGATCCGGATGGAAAGTTATCCATTTTACAATTATTCATCTTAAGACAAGGAGATTCAAATGACGGAAAACCAATCTATCCTGTTTACGTCGGAATCTGTAACCGAGGGACATCCCGATAAAGTGGCGGATGCCATATCAGACAGCATCCTGGACGCAATGATGGCCGAAGACAAAGAATGCCGGGTTGCCTGTGAAACCCTTGTGACGACAGGTCTTGCCATGGTGGCAGGCGAGATAACCACTTCCTGCTATGTCGATATTCCTGAAGTTGTCAGGCATACCATAAAGGATATCGGATACAACTCATCCAACATGGGATTTGACTGGCAGACCTGCTCGGTGATCACCAGCATAGACCACCAGTCACTTGATATTGCCCAGGGGGTGAATGAAGGCGACGGATTGTACAAAGAACAGGGGGCAGGAGACCAGGGGTTGATGTTCGGGTTTGCTACGGATGAAACCCCGGAATTGATGCCCATGCCGCTGATTTATGCACATAAGCTTACCAAGCGGCTGGCCCAGGTTAGAAAAAATGGAGCCCTGGATTTTTTAAGACCCGACGGAAAATCCCAGGTAACTATTGAATATGTCAATGGTGCGCCGGTGAGAGTGGATACTGTGGTTGTCTCTGCCCAGCATTCTCCCGATGTTTCTTATGATGATCTCAAGGCTGCCATTGTCAGGGAAGTGGTCAAGAAAGTGATTCCGGAGGAAATGATGGACGGGGATACCAAGTTGTTCATCAATCCTACCGGCCGTTTTGTCATCGGCGGACCAATGGGTGACTGCGGAGTGACCGGCCGGAAAATCATAGTTGATACCTATGGCGGGCAGGGAAGTCACGGCGGCGGGTGTTTTTCCGGAAAAGACCCTTCAAAGGTAGACCGGAGCGCTTCCTACATGGGCAGGTACGTGGCCAAGAATCTGGTCGCTGCAGGACTTGCCAGAAAATGTGAAATTCAGGTTGCCTATGCCATAGGTGTGTCGCAGCCGGTTTCTCTGATGGTGGATTTCAAGGGAACAGGCACTATTGCGGAAGCAAAAGCCGTGGATATAGTAAAAAAGGTGTTTGATCTGACTCCGGCCGGAATTATCAGGTCCCTGGACCTGAAACGGCCTATTTACCGCAAGACATCGGCCTATGGTCATTTCGGGCGCAAAGATCCTGACTTTACCTGGGAGAGGACCGATAAATCAGACGAGATCCGGGACCTGGCCGGATTGTAAAAACTGTACATTTTTGTCGCGTTTCGCCTGCTGCCCCGTTTTATGTTTTTGCCGGACGGGGCAGCAGGCGTTTTTTATTTTTATCGTTGACAGACCGGATAAAATTCAGTATCTTGGATTTAAATGAACATATCAATATATTTTGATATGTTTGAATTGAAATTATCAACAGGAGAACAAGTATGCGCCAGACAATCGTTGACCCATCCTATATCGAACTGGATCCCGGTCTGAAAAACAAGGTAAAAGACATTACCCTTGCGGAAGACGGATACAAGGATATGCAGCTGTCGGAAAAAGAAATGCCGGGACTGATGGCGATCAGGGAAAAATATGGACCGTCCCGTCCCCTCGAGGGATTAAAGATCATGGGAAGCCTTCATATGACCATTCAGACCGCCATGCTCATCGATACCCTTTATGAACTTGGAGCTGATGTAAGGTGGGCCACCTGCAATATCTTTTCGACCCAGGATCATGCAGCTGCCGCTATTGCAGAAAAGCAAAGTGCCGCCGTTTTTGCCTGGAAAGGCGAAACCCTGGAAGAATTCTGGTGGTGCACGGAACAGGCGCTGACCTGGCCGGATGGCAGTGGGCCTGACCTGATCGTGGATGACGGAGGGGATGCCACTTTGTTCGTGCACATGGGCGCCAGGGTGGAGAGCGATCCCGGCCTTCTGGACCAGGAAACCAGGAGCCCGGATGAAAAATGCCTGATGGACAGGTTGCGTGTCAGCTACATGAACGATTCTCAGAGGTGGACAAGAATCGCTGAAAAAATCCGGGGGGTGTCAGAAGAAACCACCACCGGTGTGCACCGGCTGTACCACCTGGCTGAGAGAAATGAACTTTTGTTCCCGGCCATCAATGTCAATGATTCTGTGACCAAGTCCAAGTTTGACAACCTTTACGGATGCAGGGAGTCCCTGGCTGACGGTATCAAGCGGGCAACCGATGTCATGCTTGCCGGAAAGACCGTGGTGGTGGCTGGATACGGTGATGTGGGCAAAGGATGCGCATCATCCATGAAAGGGTATGGCGCCATTGTCCTGGTAACGGAAATTGATCCAATTTGCGCCCTGCAGGCTGCCATGGAAGGCTACCAGGTCGTTACCATGGAACAGGCAGCTGTGCTTGGAGATATTTTTGTGACTGCGACCGGCAACTACCATGTCATCCGGGGCGAGCATATCGAGCAGATGAAGGATGAAGCCATTATCTGCAATATCGGTCATTTTGACAATGAAATAGACATGCACTACCTGGAAAGTTATCCTGGTGCAGTGAAACTGAATATCAAGCCCCAGGTCGACAAGTGGACCCTGCCGTCCGGAAAGTCCGTGGTCGTTCTGGCAGAAGGGCGCCTGGTGAACCTCGGATGCGCCACCGGACATCCCAGCTTTGTCATGAGCTGCAGTTTCTCCAACCAGGTGATGGCCCAGATCAAGCTGGCAGACGAAGACCTTGAGAAAAAGGTGTATACTCTTCCCAAGGAGCTGGATGAAGAGGTGGCAAGGCTGCATCTGAAAAATCTTTCAGTCCGGTTGACCCGTTTGACTCAGGAACAGGCCGACTATATAGGGGTCAAGGTTGAAGGGCCTTATAAATCGGATCTCTATCGCTATTGATCAGTTGATGGGAGCGGGTGCGTGCCTGGTGCTGCCGGCAGGGTGATGGTAAAGCAGGTGCCCGCTCCAGGACTGGATTCGACACTGATGTCTCCTCCATGGGTTTCTTTTATGATGAAATAGGATACAGACAGGCCCAGGCCTGTTCCCTCACCCTGCTCCTTGGTAGTGAAAAACGGTTCAAACACACGTTTTCTGGTTTGTTCGGCCATACCCGGCCCGTTATCCGTGATTTCAATCCTTATGCAGGACTGGTTTTCAATGGCACAAACCCGGATGGTAATTCGGGGATCGTATGTCTTTGAAGCAGAGCGTTTATGTTCAAACATGGCCTGGGCGCCATTGGTGAGGATATTTAATATCACCTGCTGAATCTGGCCGGGTTCGCAAAGAATATCCGGTAGTTGTGTTTCATAGTTACGGTCGATTCGAATTAGTTTGAAATCGTATTTCTTTTTCAGGTTATACTCGCTCCTGGCCAGGGATATAGCCTGGTCAAGCAGTTTTGCAATGCTGCACGCGATTTTACCGGATTCATTCTTTCTGGCAAACGAAAGCATGTTCCTGACAATACCGGCTGCGATCACGCCGGAAGCATGAATATTTTCCAGCAGGCGGGGTACCTGGCGTTTTTCCAGAAATCGCCGGATGTCCCTTATATCGATTCCGCATTCCCCTGCGGCCTGCAAAGTAGCGGGAACATCTTCAAACAACCTGTTTTTCAATACATCGGCTGTCTGAATCATGCCGGCCAGTGGATTGTTGATTTCATGGGCCATGCCGGCGGCCAGCCCTCCAACGGACAGCATTTTTTCAGACTGGATTATCATCTCCTCCATCTTGAACAGCTCGGTGACATCATCCACCCTTAGAACGGCTTCGAGACGGCCGCTTTGTGTGAGCGGAAAAACGGTGATATCCAGGCAGCGGTGCTGTCCATCCGCCCAGCTTATGATCCTGGATTCGGTAATGACTTCCTGGAGTTCAATGGCATTTTTGATATGGGTTTCAGGCAGCACGTCCACCCAGGGAAAAACGGTTGAATAATGC
>CAYNHL010000087.1:0-15871 GCA_964397015.1 uncultured Desulfobacterales bacterium
ATCCCGTTTAAAGCCGTTTCTCATGATCCTTGTCATGCTGCCGTTCTGGATCAGTTTTATCATCCGCACCTTGAGCTGGATCAACATCCTGGGGGACTCCGGCCTGATCAACCACCTGCTTTTGAAATTCAACCTGATCTCCACCCCCCTTCCCATGCTGTACAACGAAGGCGCCGTGATCATGGGGCTTCTCCAGTACCTGCTGCCTTTCATGATACTGAATATCTATGTCAGCCTGGACGGTATTGACAAGAGCCTTACAGAGGCAGCTAAAAGCCTGGGATGTACTGAATGGCAGGCTTTCAGGGAAATCACCCTGCCGCTGAGCCTCCCGGGTGTAAGCGCCGGGTGCCTGCTGGTGTTCGTACTGACCTGCGGAACCTACCTGCCGCCCATGATTCTTGGAGGACCAAGCAATGAAATGATCGCCAACCTGATATTCAAAAGGATCATAGGCACCCTGGACTGGCCTTTCGGCTCTGCGATCTCGGCCATTCTCCTGTTTCTGCTGGTCATTATCGTCTATGCCTATAACAGGTACATGGGCATCAACCAGATATTCAAATCCCTGAGCAAAGGGTAGGGGAGAAGCGACATGAAAAAAATAATTTCCGGCTGGACCCTGATCAAAATCTATACTTTTCTGGTTTATGCCTGGATGTTCGCACCTATCATCGCGGTAGTGATCCTGGCATTCAATCCCCAGCAGTTCGGCACCTTTCCCATGGAGGGATTCAGTTTCAAGTGGTTTGTCAAGCTGTCACAGAACTCGACCATCCTCGATGCGTTCAAGAACTCCATAGTGCTGGGCTCCCTGACAGCAGTGTTTGCGACCGCTATCGGGGTACCGGCTGCAATGGCATTCATCCGTTACGATTTCAAGGGAAAAGATTTTTTCAATACCATGCTCATTGCCCCCATCATGATCCCGGAAGTGGTGCTGGGGGTTGCATTGCTGCTTTTCATCCGGTGGCTGCAGCAGCCCAAGAGTTTTGCCCTGCTTTTGATCGGCCACGTGGTGCTCACCCTTCCCTATGTCCTGCTGATTGTCCAGGCAAGGCTGGTGGGTATCAAGCGCGAATACGAAGAAGCCGCACTCTCTTTAGGTGCAAGCCCGTTTCAGACCTTCAGGGAAATTACCTTTCCGCTGCTGGCCCCGGCTGTTTTTGCAGGAATGCTTTTCGCTTTTACCATTTCGTTTGACGATGTTACCGCCACCCTGTTCTGGGCGACTGCCCAGAACCAGACCGTGCCGGTTCAGATATTCAGCATGCTCAGAACGTCCATCAGTCCTGAAATCAATGCATTGGGAGCCGTCATGATCGTTCTGACCGTGTCGATTCCATTGGCGGCAGGGTACGTGGCCCGGCGATTTGCCAGGGGGGCAGACACCCCCTGAAATTGAATAGAACAGCACCTGATCCGGATTATTGTATACCAGGTGTTATAACTTGAGAGACAAAGGAGAAGAGAATGGGAAAAGATTTGAAAAAACGGCTGGATGACGTGTACGAAAGCTATCAGAACGGTGATATCACCCGGCGGGATTTTATCAAGTTTGCCGGTATCGCCGGGGCCGCCCTCGGGATAGTAGGCGGACCTTTCGGAATTATGAACAAGGCTTTTGCCGCCAAATCCATCACCTGTCATTCCTGGGGAGGCACCACTTCCGAGGCACTGCGCAAGTTTGCCTTTGATCCTTTCACCAAAGCCACCGGCATAGAAGTGATCGATGCCGCCTTTACCGGCATGGACTCTTTTTTGACCCAGGTAAAGGCATCTTATCCGCCCGGAGGCGAGTTCAATATCGCTCATTTGAGTGCTGTTTTCGACTACGCCCGGTACACGGACCTTGGATTCGGAGTGGTACTGGATGAATCCAAGATTCCCAATCTCGAGAAGGTCATGACCAAGATGACCGATGCCCTGCGCGGCATTACCAACGGCACCCTGTCTGCAGTTCCATACGACCTCGGGCAGACCGGCATTGCCTATAACACTAAGGTCATTTCCAAGGCAAAAGCTGAAGAACTCGGTGCTTCACTGCTTTATGACAAGAGCCTGAAAGGAAAACTCGGCTCCTGGGGCGGGGATTTCAGGACCAACATGTGGTACGCGGCCCTGCACACCGGCCAGAGCCCCAACAATATCAAGGATGTGGATGCGGTTTTCAACGCATTGAAAGAGCAGCGCAGCCTGATTAAAAAATACTGGGCTTCAGGTTCCGAGCTCATGAGCCTCCTGGCCAACGGTGAAATCGATGCCACTGTCGCATGGTCCGGGCGGGTCGCGGCTCTCCAGGAACAGGGACATCCCATAGGATACCTGTCTCCGGACGGCACCTACTCGTGGATGGAATACATGTACGTGCTCAAGGGAACCGACCTTGAAGTTGCACAAAAGCTTCTCAATTTCATGCTGGAACCGGAAGCATCCATTGCCGTGGCCAAGGGCCAGAAATATCCGCCGGCCCTGGATCCCACCAAGGTGCCCATGCCTGACGAAGTGAAAAAGCTTCCCGCTTTTGATCCGACCGGCAAGCTGAACGGCTACCTGTTCGCAGATCCGGCTTACTGGAACAAGCACCAGCTGGAATGGACGGAAAAATGGGATCGGATTACCGCAGGGGCCTAAAGCCTTAACCGGCATCAGGCTGTAATTTACATGGACCTGGCACCCCGGCGGTCCGAACGCCGGGGGCCATTTTCATCAAATGGGAGATAACTGGTTTGACACAATCAAAAGACCCTGCCTTTGTCAGGTTTCAGGGTATTGAAAAACGGTTTGGAGATCTGGTGGCGGTCGAGCGCATGGATCTCGATATCCCGGAAGGGTCATTCGTCACCCTGCTGGGTCCGTCAGGATGCGGGAAAACCACTCTGCTCAGGATGCTGGCAGGGCTTGAACACCCCACCTTCGGAGATATCTTCATCAAGGGCAAACGGATCAACGACACCCCGATCCACAAGCGGAACCTGGGTATGATATTCCAGAACTACGCCCTTTTCCCCCACAAGACGATTTTCGATAACGTGGCCTTTGGTCTCAAGTACCGCAGCGTGTCCAAAGACGAAATCAGACAGAAAGTGGAAAAGGCCCTTGAAACCGTCCGTCTTCCAGGGGTGGGAAACCGTATGCCGTCCCAGTTGTCCGGCGGGCAGCAGCAGAGAATAGCCCTGGCCCGGGCAATCGTGATCGAGCCGGACGTCCTTCTGATGGATGAGCCGCTGTCCGCACTGGACGAGAACCTCAGGGAAGACATGCGCCGTGAGATTGACAATCTCCAGATGGAACTGGGTGTCACCACCATTTTTGTAACCCATGACCAGAGAGAAGCTTTGTCCATGTCCGACAAAGTAGTGGTGATGAAAGACGGCAAGGTACAGCAGGAAGGTGAACCCGAAGAGGTATATAACAATTCCGTCAACCATTTTGTGGCCGATTTCCTGGGTCACTCCAATTTTCTCAAAGGAAAGGTAACCGGCAGGGAAAGCAATTTTGCAATTGTCAGGCTGGATGATGATACCACCTGTTATGCCGTTCCTGCCGAGGGATTTTCTGAAAACGAAACTGCCGAGGTAGTCATCCGCGCCCAGAAAATCAAGCTGGGATATCAGTCAGAAATGTCAAAAGAAGAAGGCATGAATTATTTTCTGGGGAAAATCGTGGATCGAAGCTACATGGGAGGGGAAACGAGTTATTTTGTCAAGCTGGCCTCCGGCCAGACGATCCATGTGATCAACCTGGTAAAGAGGTCCCCTTACCGTCGCTCAGAGGAGGTATTTTTAATGGTGAATCCCGAACACTGCAGGTTGCTTAAACTCTAGCCTGGCCACACCGCAGGTTCGCAACAATCTAAAACCGGGAATTTGAAAAAGATGAATATGAATTCAACGGGAGCGGTACGCATTATGAAAACAGGCAAAAGGATGGATTATCCTTGATTTTTGAATCAGCACATACCATTATCCATGCCGACCTTGACTGGATCAAGGCACAGTTGAAACCGGCAGGGAGCTATATTGTGTTCGAGCATGCGGCAAAAGCTGATGTTCCATCTATTTTTGCAAAAGAATCAAGAGTTTATGTTTATCTTGCCCAGGAACAATACCCCTGGCAGCAGGTCCGGAATACGGCGCTTGAAAGGGAATACCTGGTTATCAGGATTCCACCGGGCAATGAGGAGGAAATACTTGGGAAGGTTTTGAGTGCCGGCCTTCCTAAAGAAACAGTGTATTACCTGTACAAGGCAGGTGAAAAATAAGATGACCATAGATCATCTAAATCATTATGTAAGGATTGTTTGACATGAAACACAGGGACACCATATTGAGTATGACATTCAAGCATTCGCAAAAGGATGTCAGTGTAAAACTTGCTGCCTTGATAGACAGCACTGAAGAATTTCTTGAAAATTTCGGCAATGCCCGGTTCACCGGCAGTTCATTTTCACAGATAACAGGATCGGGCAGCGGCAGGGAAAAACTTTCACGCCTGCTTGTTGCCGCAGGTGTTGAAAATGATCCCGAGGCCTTTTTTTCCATGATCCTCGAGCAGCTGTCCGATGCGGGCGGCGAGCCGGTCAGCGTGAACGGCATAACCCTGCCTGCAATGATGCTGGTTGCGATCCTGGAACAGGTTATTCCGGGAAACGGGTATATTTCCATAAAACGGACCGACCAGCTTGAAAAAGAGGCCAACCTGCATATTCCTGAAGACCGGAAAGCCGATTTGCAGAAGGTCATTGAAAAATATCCGGTTCGCCTGTCCCGGCACACCATCCGCCAGATGATGGTATCCAGTGACGTGGCCTACCAGTACATGCCCTTTGTGGAAGAGCTGGATTCAATCGGATTTACCAATACCTGGATCGGCCAGTTTCATGACGGGCTCTTGGAACAGATGTACCAGAACCGGGTTATTTTTCTGCTCAATATGAGCTGCCCTGTTTACTGCCGGTTCTGCTTTAGAAAACACAAGGATTCGAGAAACGAAGCAAACCCCACTCCGGCCGATGTGAAAAAGGCCGTGGCCCATGTGGAAAATTCACCAAGGATCAAGGAAATAGTCGTTACCGGAGGGGACCCGTTTTTGAACCGCGACAACATGGCGGCCACCCTGGACGGCCTGGCCGAAGTCGACCATGTCCAGACACTGAGGCTGGCAACCCGGTCGGTGGCATATTACCCTGACCTGTTTTTAAAAAACGAGTCAGCTTATATAAGCTATCTCAAGGAGAAAAACCACAAACTCCAGCGGCTGGGCAAGAGGATGGAAGTTGCCACACATTTCATACATCCGGATGAAGTTTCTCCTGAAAGCCTGGATATCATCTCCGATCTGGTCGGGGCGGGCATCGCGGTTTACATACAGACCCCGTTTCTGAGCGGCTGCAATGACGAAGGGCCTGAGCTGGTGAAACTTTTCAGCCTGCTGCGCAGCGCCGGTGCCGAGATGCACTATATCTACATCCCCTGCAGCCCGATCCACGGTAACAGTATTTACTGGAAATCGCTGTCAGGTGGTATCGATACAGCCTCTCACCTGAGAGCTCACCTCTCGGACCGGGCCATACCCCGGATATGCACAGCCACTCCAATTGGAAAACTGGACTGGTTTTCCAGCGGATGGGCTGTTGAAAAAGTGGAAGGTAACGACAATTTTCTGTGGCTGCGTACACCCTATACCCTTGATTATTTCAAGCCTTTCGCCCCGCTCAAAGATATCGACAACATGCGCCTGAACTCCCATGGAACACTGGATATCCAGTACATGGCCCAGATAGGAAACGAGGATTACCTGCTGGGGGAAAGGCCGCCTAAAACAGCTGCGGCCAATGAAAAAGCGGATGCGGCCGCCGTTGAATCCCTTAAACAGGAACTGGCCGTGCAGCGGCAGACAGCCAGGTCCATTGTGAAAACGGGCGTGGACCAGCTGTTCAGGCTCCATGAAACCCGGGTGGAAATCACACCGCTTGCCGGCGCCGCGCAGCTCGACTATATCCGGGCAGATGACCGGATTTCAGACGTGGTGATATCATCGGATGAAGATGCCATTGACATGCTGTTTTATTTAAGGCCCCTTGTACAGGCGCTGGAAAAAATAGAGCACGTTACGGCCGTCCGGCTGCGAAGCCCCAAGTTCGGCCTTGCGCCCGGCCTGTATACGCGCAATGTGATCAATGCCCTCGGTGACCTGAACCACCTGAGTGTGACCCGTCCGCTGAGGCTGGAGATTGAAACCTGGTTCCTTTTGCCCGAACAGGTCACCCCTGAACATAAAACACAGGTCAGACGTCTGAACAACAAGGGCATCACTGTCTACTGCAATGTGCCGCTGCTTGGCGGTGTCAATGACAATGACGACATTATCCATGCCCTGGCCTATGAAGTCAGGACCGCCGGCATGGAATTTCACCATATATACGTGGCAGGACTGCCTGTCCAGGAAAAATGGAACCGCGACTATCCCATCGATTCATATGATGTAGTGGATATTGCAACCAAGGTCCGGAGGGAAGGATCGGGACGGGAGATTCCACGGTATATTTTCTTTACACCCCTGGGTGAAGTCGATTACGGGCTGACATCGTCTTTTGTAAAAATGGACGGCCGATATAAATTAAGGCTTGACTGTTATGACCTGTCCTGGTTTAAGCAGATGGATGATGGTTTTGAATTGCCCGGGTCTGTTGTCATGGATAAAGATCGACCCGTGGTGGATATTCCCGGAATGATCAAGACCAATGACTTCGCGATTTCATGAGGTTAAAGGAGATGTCGATGAAATACCCCTATATTGCCTACTGCGCCGGTGTTGATATCAAACCTGTTTTCAGGGGGTTGACCGGCGACCCCCTGGTAGTGGACATGTCTGACGGCAGCCCGGTTTATGACGGGATCGATGTGAGGGACCAGGCCGGGTTTCAGGCAATTATAGACGAGATGATGGGGAACACCTATACCTGGGGGGTGTCCTCCTACCTGGAAAACCGGAGGCAGATGCTGTCCAAGTGTCCCCAGATGGTCTCGGAATCACGCTTTTACCACCTGGGGCTTGATATAATCGTGGACAAGGATACCCCCCTTCACGCCCCCCTCGATGCGACAGTGGCCCACAGCGGTTACGAAGAGGGGGAAGGCAATTATGGCGGCCATGTCCTGCTTCGCCATGACAGTGACCTGTTTGAGACGTTTTACAGCTTTTACGGACACCTTAACAGGGACTCTCTGCCTGCACCCGGCAGGGAGTTTGCAGCAGGAGACAAGTTTGCCCTGATCGGTGATTTCCATGAAAACGGCAACTGGTTCTACCATACGCATCTCCAGGTCATTACTGCCAGGGGGCTGGACAAGGGATATATGTCAAAAGGATACTGTGCCGCCAAAGACCTTGCCGAGATGGATTCACTGTGTCCCTCGCCCCTGTCCCTGTTCAGGATCTGAACATGAATCAATCCCTTCCACAGGTCGATCTGCCTTTTGGTATGATACACCTGGGCCTGGGTCAGCCCAGTAACCGTTTACTCCCCTTGCTGGAACTGGAAACTGCGGCTGCCCAGGCTCTGGGTTCAAAAGACCCGTTTTTCCTGGCTTATGGTGAAGAAAAGGGAAATCGTGATTTCAGGATCAACCTGGCCGGATTTTTAAGCGGACCGGGAGACAATCCGGTTGATCCTGATCACCTCTTGATCACCTGCGGCAATTCCCAGGCCCTGGATTTTATCTGCACCCGGTTTTCGCGGCCCGGCGATACAGTTTTCGTGGAGGAGCCCAGTTACTTTCTGGCCCTTAAAATATTCAGGGACCACCACCTGATCCCGGTGAGCATCCCGATGGATGCAGATGGCCTTGTCGTAGAAGCGCTCGAGGAGGAACTCGAAAAGACACGGCCCGCGTTTGTTTACACCATTCCAGCTTTTCACAATCCGGCAAGCGTGACATTGTCGCCCGAGCGGCGCGAACGGCTCATCCAGGCCTGTGCCCGAAAGGACGTTCTGCTGGTGGCGGACGAGGTCTATAACTTTTTGAGTTACGATGCCGATCCTCCCGGGTCCATGGCGGAGTTCAAGGATCAGTGCAGGCTGGTTTCCCTTGGGTCTTTTTCAAAAATACTGGCCCCGGGCCTGCGCTTAGGCTGGATACATGCCGGCGAAGAAATGATAAACCTGCTCGCCGGAGCCGGGCTGCTTGAAAGCGGGGGCGGTTTCAATCCCTTTACTTCCGCTGTTGTCAATGCAGTCATCGAGATGGGGGTGCTGGAACGGCATATCCAGGTGCTCAAACAGACCTATGCCACCAGAAGAGATGTGCTGTGCAGGGCGCTGAAATATTACCTGCCCGAAGATGCCAGGTTCCGGCATCCGGCAGGCGGTTATTTTGTCTGGGTTGAATTTTCAGGCGGCGTGAACACCTCTGACTGGTGTTCTGCGGCTCAATCACGTAATGTGGATTTTCATCCCGGGAGCCTTTTTTCCAGTTCAAGGACCCTGCAGCACTGCATGCGGCTGTCATTTTCATTTTACAATGAAGCCGATCTTCTGACAGGTGTCAGACGTCTTGGCGATCTCTTGAGTCAAGTCCTTCAGCCTTGAGCGGCGTGGCAGTGAATTACCGTGTCATTGCCGGCTGTGTTGTGATCTGTCTTATCTGTGGGCTGAGCTTCAGTCAGTTTTGAAATAAATTCAAAAATGTGCTTTTTGTCTGCCGGCAGGATACTCTTGTATCTCCCGCAAAATCGATAGGATATGTCCTCCGGTTGATCAGGCCTGATTACAGGGGCAAAAGACACGATCTTCAGCTGTATATCGACAGTCGTATCATCGTAAGGTAAATATATACGGGAAGGCAGTGGTTTGCCGGTGTTCGGGAGTGTGTCAGAGGATAAAAAACAGAGCCCTTTTTTCCCGATATCAATCACAATACCATTTTTATATTCCTCTTCTCCGGCAGACAGCCGGATTTTGATCTGGTTTTCAGAGTCGACGGCATATCGGCAATCTTTTCTTCGATCACACAGTGAGCTTATATCAAAAAAGGAAATAAAGTGGGCATAGCACCGGCGGCATTGATAGTATTTTATTCTGGGTATCCACCGCATCCACCATTTTCGTTTGACACGGTCATATTCATTGCTTTTGCAGCAGGGACAGACTTTTTTAAGATTAATTTTCATTTTTCCCAAAAAAAAACCTGAAAATTTCAGGTATTATTCATTATTTAATTCAACCTGTGTATACAGAATGCAGATATACATCAACACCAATATACATGCAAGTTTTTTTAAAACTTTTTGTAATTTTAGTTTTTACATTGTTTTGCCTGGAATATTTTGGCAATTTTTTTCCATTTTTTTTAGTATTTATGTGCCGATTTTATAGAAAATGATCTGTATGTCATCCAGGAAACAACCCATGAACCCTGCCGTTAAAGGTTTTTTATAAAAGCAGGCAGTCCTGGCACGTTTTTTGATACTCATTTGAGTTTTGGATATCAAATGACAGGTTTGTTTTGGTTTTGCATTGCAACAAACTTCAACCGGACTGGAAACATGACGATGATATGGACTTTCTGGAAAAAGAAAAAAATTGACGGGGCCAGGCTCTCAAAGCCCCGGGAACTTGAATCACGTATCGGAAGAAACCTGGTGGTTGAACTGAATTATGACCCGGACTGGGTCTGGCAGCTTAGATCTGTCAATTCAAGAAGACAGGAGCAAAAGGCTGTCTTTGATTTCAGAATATTTGACCCGGTTCTGGCAAAAACAAAAGGTATTCCCGTTGACAATTATCTTTCCCTGGATGCGCATCCTGAGCTGATTTACTTTGACGGATGGTATGACAAATACACCTGGGAGATCGAGCTCAACGATAATTACAATAAAAGCAGCTCATCCACCGCAGCCTGAACACAGCCTGCAGCTTGAAAGTGCTTTGATCAGGATAATTTAAATCCATTGGATATCATGGGCATCAAATGCCAGTGATATTGGTTTTCCGGGAAAAAGACCGAGACTGGAAGCGGTATCGGGGGGGAATTTCAGGTTCAGTTCGAGGCCGTGAACCGTAACGGTGACAATGACCTGGGTTGTTTTCTTTTCAAGAAACATCCTGGAGACCACTCCTTCAAGGCGGTTCATGCAGTCTTTCGCCAGGGTTGGCGCAGGGTTTATATGGATATTCTTTTGCCGGATAAAAGCTGTTTTATCAGTTGTTTTAGCAGTTGTTATAGCAGGGATATCAGGCCTCACGGCCCTGATTTCCCTGCCGTTTTCAAGTGTCTTGACGACATATGCAGCCCGGCTGTCCTGACCGCATGGTGTCCAGGGGCCGGGGATTATGTTTTGAGTGACGGTTGAGAACACTTTCCCCCCGAATACATGGAGCTGGCGGTCACTGACATCATACAGCCAGCTGCGGTCATGACTGGCCACGACCAGGGTAGTGCCCATGCGGGACCGGGTCTGGAGGGCCGCGTCCCTTATCAGCCCGGCACTTTCCACATCGACACTGGCCGTTGGTTCGTCAAGGAGCAGTACCTCGGGTTCCAGGACCAGCCGGGCGGCCATCGCCACCCGCTGGGCCTCGCCGCCTGACAGTTCACGCCTGCCTCGATGGGCAAAGGTGTCAAAATCGAGCCCCACAAGATTGAGGGCTTCCTTGACAGCTGTTTTGATGCCTTTTGTCTTTTTCCTGATTTTCAGACCGTAGGCTACATTGTCAAAGACCGTCCGGTTCAGCAGGTAGGGCTCCTGTGTCAACAGGGTCACTGTGGACTGGATTTGCCTGGAATAAGGTTTTTCAGCCCTTCCCTTGAAACGGATTTCGCCCTGAAAAGGGGATTCTGCAAATGCAAGCAGCTTTAAAAGAGTGCTTTTGCCGCTGCCGTTGGGACCAAAGAGCCCTGTAATGGTTCCAGCCATAATTTCCAGGTGGTCAATGGCCAGGACGGTGAGGCCGGCATAGCTGTGCCTGACTTTCTCTACCGTATAGACAGGTGGGGCGGCCATTATTTTTTCCTCAAAAAGGCCAGCGAAAAATTTACGGTAAAGGCTATGGCTAAAAGAATCAACCCTAAAGCAATGCCGTTGCTGAACATTCCCCGGCTGGTTTCCAGGGCAATGGCTGTTGTCATTGTCCGGGTCTCCCACTTGATATTGCCGCCCACCATCATCGAGATCCCGACTTCGGTCAGTATCCGGCCGTATGCTGTCACTCCTGCGACCAGTATTCCGTACCGGGTTTCCCACAGGCAGGTGAAAACGGTGTCAAGTTTTCCCGCTCCCAGTGAAACAAGTGTCAGCTTGAGGCCGTCGTCTATGTTTTCAATGGTGGAGGCCGTGATGGCTGCCACTGTCGGAAAAGCCAGGATGGTCTGGCCGATTGCAATGCCTGTCAGGGTAAACAGGAGCTGGTATTCACCAAGGGGACCCCGGCTGGAAATAAAGGCGTATACAACCAGCCCGATGAAAACAGTGGGAAGGGCCAGGAGGGTATCGAGAATTGTCCGCAGCGACCGCTTGCCCCTGAAATCAAAATATCCCAGCATAAATCCAACCGGTATGCCTGTAACCAGGCTGACGCAGATGGAAATGGAGGTCACTTTCAAGGTGGCGCCCACAGCCGACCAGGTGTAGGCATCACCACTGAAAAGAAGTGCAAAGGCCTTGATCAATCCAGACAGAAGAAAATCCATGAGAACCTGGCTCACCAGAAAATTTCAGGTTAAAAAAAAAGGATCATAGCATGACCGGTTAACATGTCAATAATATATTCAGTTTCAATACTTTGATGGTGTAATGATGACCTGAAATTACCATAAATGACCAAATTAAGGTCAGCGGTCCTTTAGAAAAAGGGTGTGGTATTCATCTTCGGTCAGGTGCGCCTTGATCATGTTGTTTACAAAAAGGTATATTTCTTCCAGTTCACGGTTCGACAGTCTTGGCAAAAAAGCCTGCATAAATTTGTCTTCTGAAAACTTCTGCAGGTAGAACATGATGGTCTCTTCATCGGTGCTGCGGTCCATGCCGAACGCGGCCAGCCCCTGGTATGTCTGGATGAATTCATGGGTGTCTTTTTTCATGATGCAGACCTTCTGATTTTCTTATGTGGATAAACAAAGGGATTAAAAGCAGCAGGCCGGACAATATCATGGCCCCTGCAACAATGAACGAGACTTTATACGAGAATACAGAGGATTTTCCCATGTGGATCAGCAGGTCGGTCACCGGTCCTGTAATAAATGTCGCGGCAATGCCCCAGCTGAGGAAAAAAGTGGCATTGAATACGCTGAACAGCTGTCCCCTTTTTTCAGGCGGTATCAGGACAGATGCAAGTTCGTAACCGGCAGCCATGATAATGACTTCCGACAGTCCCATGAAAAAACTGCTGAGCCCGATCATGGGCAGGTGATCGGCAATGCCCAGGATGAGAAGTGACAGCAGGGAAACAAAGGTGCCGGCGAGCAGGAAGTGGTCGGGGCCGAGTTTCCGGCTGAAATAACCCGTGGCGAAACCGGTGATTATGATTGCGGTGGACCGGATATTGACAATGTGGCTCAGGGTCATGCTCGAAAGATCGAATCCATCCGTCAGGGTCAGGTACTGCGGCAGAGTGACCGCAGTTGAGTTGCGGCCGAAGTTGATAAGTGCCATGGCCAGGATAAAGACAAGAAACACTCTTGCATTGTACCGTTCCGGGGGTGCGACGTCGCGGCCGCTGTTTTTTTCTATCCCGGCGATTCCTCCTTCGGGAACCATCAGCATGGGCAGGGTGGAGACAAGCATGGCGGCCGCTGAAATGAAAAACAGGGTGCCGTGGTAAAATCCCCAGCCGTCGAACTTGTGGCCCAGTCCGTCATAGAGAAGACCGCCGCACAGAACCCCTATCATGCGGCCGATTCCCCCCAGGCTTTCAAGCCTTCCCATAATGCTGCCGCGGCGGGCCTGCTCGTAAATGTCGGAAATGAGCGCACTCCAGGCAATATTGGACATGGACCAGAAAAGTTCGATCACGCAGAGGCCGGCGATAATGAGGTAGCCCGATGTCTGCCGGTCATCGGGCAGTATGTGGACATACCACAGCAGGATGGTCCCGATACCTGCCAGTACTTCACCCCATATGATGAACAGGCGGCGCTTCTGGTATTTGTCTGACAAAACCCCCCAGATGTAGCGCTGGGAAATGACGCTTACAATCATGGGCAGGGTGGCAAACAACGTGGTGGCGGTGACGGACAGCCCGAGAAAATGCCTTAAGTAGATGGTCAGGTAGCTGTAAAAAAGTCCGCGCCTGAACATGACAAGGATCTGGAACGAGGATATGCCCAGGAATATTTTCATGCTTAGAATCGTTCGCTGCGGGAAAATCCGACAAGAATGGCGCCCAGCGCCAGCAGTGTGCAGGTTCCGGAAAACATGCTGATAGCCTCGAGCCCGGCCCGGGACCAGAGCAGGCCTCCCATGAACGCACCGGCCACCCGGCCTAAACCGGCAATGGCGAAAAACGCTGACATGGTGGCGGCCCTGTATGCAGGCACCAGTTCAGTGCTCAGGCTCATGGAAGTCACGATGGTGAACTCGAATGTGAAAAAAACCAGGAACAGCCCGGACAGCACCATGGCCAGGCTGCTGTTCAGCATCGGCAGGGCGAAATAACTTGCTGCACAGGCCACAAGACCTATGATGATAGATTTTTTAAGCCCGATCCGGTCGGAAAAAAAGGCCGTGAAAAATTCCCCGGCAACTTCCGAGGCCCCGATGATGATGGTCCCGAATCCAATCGCGGCCAAAGAGAGCTGAAAAGAGGATTCCAGCCAGGCCCCGTATATCACGAACAAATTGTCATTGGCCATGGACATCAGAAATATGTAAACCAGCATGGCCACGACATGGCGTGATTTGACTATCTGTTTCCACCCGGTAATGATATCGTGCCGCCTTGCCTTGTCCCCGTTGTTTTTGTGGTCATTGGGAAGGAGCTTGAAAAGGATTACAAAACTTGCCAGGCACAGGGCGCCCAGCAGGAAAAATGGCGTGTACCACTCAAATCTCGAGATTACAATGCCGCACAGGGGAATGCCCACCAGTGTGGACCCTGCCCACGAGAACTCGGTGATACCTATTATTTTCCCCCTGTTTGCATAGGCAACGTTTTTCCCCACGAACGCCTGCAGCGTCGGGTCAAATATGCTTTTGGCAAGGCCGGCCAGGAAAAAACAGAACAGGACCATGGCATACACCGGCCAGATGCCGGCGGCGAAAAGGCCGATGCATACAAGGGCCAGGGCGATGAGCATCAGGGGCTTGTACCCGTACTTGTCCCCGAAGGAAGCGGTTACCGGCCCGAGTATCGAGGTGGTCTGGTTCAGGGCTATGATGGCTGTAATTGCAGGCAGCCCCACGCCGAGTCCCCGGGCGAATTCCGGGGCAAACGGATATATCAGTCGCCTGGTGGTGTTCAAAAGCACCTTTGTCAGGGTCGTGGCAACGATCAACCATACCAGCGGGACGTTCTGCCGGGCAGGAGTGGAAGGGGGCTTTTGCATGCTGATTTCCTAAACAGCTGCCAGGAAACGGAATTTGTCGAAGATCAGAAGCAGCCCCAGGATGATGAGAAGAACCCCGGATATTTTGTTGATATATTTCAACAACCTGGTGGTCCGCTTCATGAATCCGAAAATCCGGTTAATGAACACGGAAATAAGGATGAAAGGGATTGCCAGGCCAGCGGAATATATGGTCAGAAGCCAGATGCCCTTGAGCACGGTGTCCTGGTTTGAGGCCACAATGAGTATGGAGCCGAGCATGGGTCCGATACAGGGTGTCCACCCGGCGGCAAAGGCCATGCCGATAAGGACGGTTCCCATGATATGCAGCGGTTTCTGCCTTACATGGATGCGCCGGTCAAAATTCAGGGCCCGGATATTGATGATACCCAGCAGATGCAGACCGAAAACAAGGATCACACCGCCGCCGACATACTGGATCACCCAGGCATACCTGGAAATCAAAGAGCCGGCAAAGGATGCCGATGCTCCCATGAGGATGAACACAATGGAAAACCCCGAGACATAGGCAATAGTTGAAATGATTACTTTTTTGCGGGTCCCTGCCGAGTCGCGGGTCATTTCATCCACGGACAGTCCGGTTATAATGGCAAAATAGGCAGGTATCAACGGCAGAATGCATGGAGAGAAAAAGGACAGCAGGCCGTTGACAAACGCTACGTAATAGGGAATATTTTCAGTAAACACGGGCTTTCCTTTAAAAAAGTGGTTTTTTGAACATCACGACAATATAATCAGGATTGGCTCCAAGTGCAATAGTGTTCAGGAGTTTTTAATGAAACGGTTCGTGTCGGGTTTCATGACAGGCCAGGTCCATGGGGGCTTCGATGTCCGGTCGGTCATGAGTCCGCCCCTCCCCCCTGTCAGTTCTGCTGCATGGGGATCTCCCATTTTTTCATGAATTTCCAGATGGCCGCCCGGCTGTATCCGGTCCGGCGCGCTGCTTCAGCCTTGTTCCAGCCGCAGGCATTGAGTATGGACAGCAATTGGGACCGGGTAAGGTTTGTCTTCGGCCGGGCCAGTGGTAGTCCATTACCGCTTTGAGGGCCGGGTTATCCATGCCGGACAGCTTCCGGTTTGATTTTCTGTTGTTTATTTTGATGAAATGCTCGACCAGCAGAGGGATATCCTCTTTCCTCTTTCTCAGGGGCGGCAGATATATGGGAAACACCTTGAGGCGGTAGTAGAGGTCCTCCCTGAATGATCCACTGTCCACAAGGCTTTTCAAGTCCCTGTTGGTCGCCGTAATGATCCGGATATCCATTTTTCGTTTTCTTGAGTCACCGACCCGCTCGATCTCTTTT
>CAYNHL010000088.1:0-15612 GCA_964397015.1 uncultured Desulfobacterales bacterium
TCCATGGAAGCGTTGCAGCAGATGACCCGGAGGCATGCCAAGGTGCTGCGCCAGGCAAAGATACAAAAGATCGATGCCGCCAAACTGGTCCCCGGTGACATTGTGGTTCTGGAAGGCGGAGATGTGATCCCGGCAGACCTCAGGCTGATCGAGGCCAACCTGGTCAAAGCCGATGAATCCGCCTTGACCGGAGAATCCGTGCCCGTGGACAAGGATGTGGAGGCCCTGGCTGAGGACACACCCCTTGCAGAGCGAAATAACATGCTTTTCAACGGCACCGCCCTGACCCAGGGATCAGGCAGGGGCGTGGTGGTAGCCACCGGCATGTCCACCCAGCTGGGGAATATTTCCCGGCTGGCCCAGGGCGCACAGGAAGAAGTTTTGACGCCTCTGGAGAAGCGGCTGAACAACCTGGGCCAGAAACTGATCTGGGTCACCCTGGGTGTTGCCGCATTGATAGGGGTGACAGGCGTGATAGCCGGTAAAGATCTGGTGGTGATTTTCAAAACATCTGTCGCACTGGCAGTTGCCGCCATTCCGGAGGGGCTGCCCATCGTGGCCACCATTGCGCTGGCCAGGGGGATGTGGCGGATGGCCAAAAAAAATGCGCTGGTCAACCGGCTTTCCGCGGTGGAAACCTTAGGTTCAACCAGCATCATCTGTGCGGACAAGACCGGCACCCTGACCGAAAACAAAATGACGTTATCAACTTTGGTACTGGTCGATCCACAAGAGGTGATGCGTGTCAGCTGGGAGCCGGACAAAGATCCGCCGTTTTCTGTTGAAAAGGATGCTAAAACTAATGATTCCTTGAACAGGCATATGACAGATATTCTGACCATCGGCATGCTGTGCAGCAATGCTCAGCTGTCTAAAAGCGGGGAAGGCGTGGGTGATCCCATGGAGCTTGCCCTGCTTTATGCCGGGCAGAAGCTTGGGCTGCAGCGGGATGACCTGCTGGAATCCTATCCTGAAAAAAAGGAAGAGGCCTTCAGTCCCGAGACAAAAATGATGGCCACCTGGCATACTTGGGAACAGGACAAGATGGTGGCGGTAAAAGGAGCGCCTGAAGCCGTACTTGACGTATGCAGCCAGGTTCTGACTACAGATGGACAAACCCGGAAAATGGATGAGATCTTGTATGAAAAACTGCTGCAGTCAAATGAAACCATGGCTGACGAAGGGCTCAGGGTTTTAGGCATCGCCCGCAGGTCCACTGATGCGGAACAGAAAGACCCCTATTCATCTTTGACTTTCATGGGGTTTGTGGGGCTTTTGGATCCACCCCGGAAAAACATCCTGAAGGTGATTGACAAACTCAAGCAGGCCGGAGTACGGGTGGTCATGGTGACAGGGGACCATCCGGGGACTGCATCCGCCATTGCAAACAAGATGAACCTGTCCGGGGACGGGGAAGCGGTAATACATGGAGATGAGCTCAAATCGCCGGAAGACTACACGTCAAAAGAACGTCACAGTCTCTTGAAATCTTCCGTTTTTGCGCGTATCTCTCCGGAGCAGAAACTCAATCTTGTTTCTCTGTTTCAGGCCGACGGGTCTGTGGTGGCCATGACCGGCGACGGGGTGAATGATGCACCGGCCCTGACCAAGGCCGATATCGGCGTAGCCATGGGAAGACGTGGTACCCAGGTGGCGCGGGAGGCGGCAGACATTGTGCTCAAAGATGATAATTTCGCCACCATCTCCCTGGCCATGGAGCAGGGCAGGGTCATTTTCAGCAACATTCGAAAGTTTATTGTTTTCCTGCTTTCCGGTAACGTGGGTGCCATTCTGATCGTGGGTCTGGCCATGCTTTTCGGTAATATCCTTCCGCTTTTGCCGTTGCAGATTCTGTACTTGAACATGATCAGCGATGTGTTTCCGGCACTGGCGCTCGGAGTTGGCCAAGGAGAACCTTCGGTAATGACCCGACCGCCAAGGCCATCCGGCGAACCTGTCGTGACCAGGGCACTGTGGCTGACTATTCTGGGTTATGGATTGCTTATTGCCGCAACAGCGCTTTCAGGTTTCTGGATATCTTTGGAAAAATTGTCTCTGTCCGGGGAACGCGCCGTGACCATAACCTTTCTTATCCTGGCTTTCACCCGAACCTGGCATGTGTTCAACATGCGTGATACCGGATCCGGTTTGGTCTTCAACGATGTGACACGCAACCCTTTTGTATGGGGTGCCGTTATCTTGAGCATTGTGCTCCTGCTTTTTGCTGTTTATATTCCGGCGCTTTCAAGGGTTTTGACCATGGTGACTCCTACGCCCTTCCAGTGGTTGTTTATCCTCGGCATGAGTTTTATTCCACTGGTTGTTGTGCAGGTTTTGAAACAAGGTGTATCTTTTTTTAAAGGAACATCTGAATAAAGGAAATTCAAGTGGCTGTGTTGAAAGAAAATGTCAATTGCTGGCGCATATCCCATGCTGACAAAGCTTCTTTTTTAATTGATGGTGCTGCCTTTTTTTCAGCAGTTGCAGATGCCATCGATCAGGCACAAAAAACCATTTTCATTGCCGCATGGGATATTGACAGCAGGATTACCCTTTTGCGTGGTGAAAAAGCCCCAAAAGAGCAGAAAGATCTTGGCGCCTTTCTAAATGACAAGGCCAGACGTACACCCGGCCTGCATGTATACATCCTGAGCTGGGATTTTCCCATGCTCTATGCCATGGAACGGGAATGGATGCCCATCTTTAAACTGGGATGGAGAACCCATGGCCGGGTATTTTTTCACCTGGATGACCAGCATCCCGTGGGGGCATCACAGCACCAGAAACTTGTTGTGGTGGACAATCAGGTGGCTTTTTGCGGGGGGCTTGATTTGACAAACAGCCGTTGGGATACACCTGAACACCGCCTTGAAGATCCGAGGAGAACAACGCCGGAAGGTGATTCATACAACCCGTTTCACGACATCCAGATGGCCGTGGAAGGAGAGGCTGCCGCCGAGCTGGGCCGATTGTTTGCAGAGCGCTGGGAATGGGCGACCGGCAAGCATATTGCAACCCATTCTGAATCGGGAAATACCGGATCAGAGTCTCCTTGGCCTGAAAAACTATTGCCGGATCTGTCGGATATAAAGATAGGAATCTCCCGGACACTGCCTGCATACAAAGACCGCAAACAGGTACAGGAAGTGGAAAAGCTTTACACAGACAGTATCAGTGCAGCAAAAAAAAATATCTATATCGAAAACCAGTATCTGACATCTTCCAAAATCGCCAAAGCGCTTGAAAACAGCCTTTCACAGGAACAGGGCCCTGATATCTGCATTGTTTTGCCCAAAGAATCCAGCGGCTGGCTGGAGCAAAGTACCATGGATTCCATACGTGCCAGGGTTTTAAAACTTCTGTATGATGCTGACAGCCACCATCGCCTGCAGGTTTTCTATCCGGCCCTGGACGATGGGAAAACATCTTTGTATGTCCATGCAAAGATTATGATTGTTGATGATCAGCTCGCTTTGATCGGCTCTGCCAATTTAAGCAACCGGTCAATGCGCTTTGATTCTGAATGCGTTCTGTCTGTTGCGGCAAACAATGAAGACAGCGTGTGTGAAGCGATCCTTTCTTTGCGCAACCGGCTGCTGGCCGAACATCTTGACAAGTCGGTCGATGATGTGGCCAAAGCCTTTGCAGGGCAGGAACCAATGAACAAGACCATTGCATCTTTGTCCGCATCTTCAGGCCGCAGCCTGCAAAAACTTGAATTTCAGCAGTCACTGCCTTTAGACGGGGCAGCTATCGTGAAAGACCATCAGTTGCTGGACCCGGAAAACCCCATTGAATTTGACCGCATGCTGGACCGGTTTTCCCGCTGTGACCAGGGGAAATCCAGAGCCTCCCATGTGATAAAATTTGTGACGGTTCTGCTGATTTTGCTGGGGCTGGCTGCAGCCTGGCGATGGTCGCCCCTGGCTCAATGGCTCACCACGGAGAACCTGGCAGCCTGGGCAGATAAGATCCGTGGTCACCCCATGTCTTTTGTGGCAGTTCTCGGGGTGTATGTTGCAGGGGGATTTTTAGTGGTTCCCGTCACCTTGCTGGTAGGTGTCACGGCGATGATCCATGGTCCTGCCTGGGGCTTTTTTTACGCCTTTTGCGGCTGCATTTTGAGTGCAGTGACAATATTTTTTACCGGCTCGAGCCTGGGAAAACAGACCGTGCGTAAACTGGCGGGAAAAAAGCTCAATCACATCAGCCGGCAGATGGCAAGACAGGGTATTTTGACGGTGGCAATTATCAGAAATATACCTGTTGCCCCTTTTACCATTGTCAACCTCATTGCCGGTGCTTCTCATATCAGATTCAAAGATTTTCTGATCGGTACGGCCGTGGGCATGCTGCCCGGAATTCTGGTCATTACCGTGTTTGCAGACCGGCTGCTGCACACCATAAAGAATCCCGGCTGGATCAACGGGCTCATTGCGGCAGTACTGGCAATTGTATTGATTACAGGGAATATATGGCTGGCAAAGCGGCTGTCAGGTATTGTCAAAAGAAAAAAATAAGGTTTTGCCGGCCTGTGACCGGCAGGGGATAAACACAACATTGGTAAAGGAAAGGAAAGAAGTTTTGCATATTGTGCATATGGCTGCTGAAAATGACAGTTTACCAGGTGCCAAGGTGGGCGGCGTGGCAGATGTGGTCCGTGATATCGCACCGGCACTGGGGGATCTTGGTCACCAGGTAACTGTTTTGACACCATCTTACGGTTTTTTGCACAAGCGTACCGGCACGCAGTGGGTGGCGGACATCGGGTTTGATTTCCGGGGAACGGTGCACCAAGCGCAATTATACACTGTGCCTGCAAAAACAGCCCATGAAAACGTAATGCACTGTGTAATTCAGCACCCGGCACTGGAGGCGGTGCATGCCCGGACCGGGCAGTACCGGATTTATGTGCATGACCCTCCCGACCGGCCTTTTTTCAGTGATGCTTCCCGGTTCGCATGCTTTTGTTCCGCCGCGGCTGCAGCCCTGACCCGGGGTGCCGTTAACGGTGCCGATGTGGTGCATCTGCATGACTGGCACATGGGTCTTTTGGCACTGCTGCGCAAATACCACCCTGCCTGTGAAGGGTTAAAGTCCATTCAAACGGTTTTCACCATTCACAACGCAGCAATGCAGGGGGTTCGTCCCCTGGAGGGGAGCAGCTCCTCTCTTGCAGCATGGTTTCCAGATATCAATTGTTCGAAACTGGATGTGGGTGATCCGCGATGGCCGGATACCTGCAATCTTTTGGCCTGTGGCATTCGTCTTTCAGACAGGGTGCATACGGTATCACCCTCTTATGCTCAGGAAATATGCCGTCCCGGTGATCCGCCCCATTTTTACGGTGCCCAGGGCCTTGAAGCCGCGCTCAATTATGAAAATGAAGCAGGGAATCTTGTGGGTATCCTCAATGGCTGCGATTACCCGGCAGACCGTCGTGTTCCCATAATGGGCATTGCTCAGATGGCGGATGTTTTTATGCGCCGGATCATTCAATGGTCATCCGGTGGGCAGACAGTGTCCAGCGCCCATTTTATCGCCCGTCACACCCTGTCCGGCCTGCGCCGGCGCAATGTTGGAGAACAGATTGTGATGTGCAGTGTCACCCGCCTTACCGAACAAAAAGTGCTGCTCATGACACAGGCTGCCGGTGATGAGCCCCCGGCCATAGCCCGGATACTTGCGGCATTGAAAGATGATGGAATATATTTTCTTCTCGGAACCGGCGAAGAACGGTTTGAGCGTTTCTTCACCCGGTTGAGCGGGCAGTTTCCCAATTTTGTTTTTCTCAACGGATTTTCAGATGAAATCGCACAAATCCTCTATGCAAACGGCGATCTTTTTTTGATGCCCAGCTCTTTTGAACCATGCGGCATCGGCCAGATGCTGGCAATGCGGGATGGACAACCATGTGTGGTGCATGCTGTCGGGGGGTTGCGTGATACTGTCCGGCACAAAGTGAACGGATTCTGCTTTGAGGGAAAAGATTTGAACGAGCAGTCCCGAAACTTTGTCGATATAACCTGCCGGGCCATCCATATGTATCGCAACGACACTGAAAAATGGCAGGAAATAAAAAAAGAAGCCGCTGCAGCGAGGTTTTTGTGGCAGGACACGGCAAATCAGTATGTCAATCATTTATACAAACAAACCCTGATAAAGCAATACATTGGATAAAAAAAAGACATTGAAAAAAAATCCCATAAAATTTTTGAGACAAAAAGAGAAACAGTTATGCCAGATATTATAAAACGTGTGGTTATTGAAAATGTAACGCCTATAGTCGATGAGGGCCGTTTTCCGGCCAGACGGGTTGTGAATGAAACGGTAATCGTAACTGCCGACATCTTTGTGGACGGCCATGACCGCCTGTCGGCCCGGCTGCTGTACCGAAAGGCCGGTGTCTCCCGCTGGGAGGAAACCCCCATGCAGCTGCTGGTGAACGATCTGTGGCAGGCGGCTTTTATTCCCCGGGAGCTCGGGTTGTATGAATACACCGTAACTGCCTGGATAGACCGGTTCGAAACCTGGCGTAGCCAGATTGAAAAAAAGATAGCTGATGACCAGGTTGTTTCAGTGGAGCTGATGGCGGGAGCCGCCATGGTTCAAGAAGCTGCAGAGCGGGCCGGAGAAAAGGATGCCGAACGGCTGCGCAGCCTGGCAGACCTGCTTTTGTCAAAAAAGACCATGCAGGATCCGGCAGCTGTTGTTCAGGATGTCGAACTTTCCAGCCTGATGGCGCAATATCCGGATGTCAGCACCCGGGTTGACTACAAAAAGATATTGCATTTGAGAACAGAGCCCCCCAAGGCCCTTTACAGCACCTGGTATGAAATGTTTCCCCGCTCCTGTGCCGATGATGACCCAACCCGGCACGGTACCTTCAAAGACTGTATCAGCCGGTTGCCCTATATTTCCGGGATGGGATTCGATGTGCTTTATTTTCCGCCGATCCATCCCATCGGACGCAGCCACCGCAAAGGAAAGAACAATACAGTCACGGCCGGGCCGGGTGATCCCGGCAGTCCCTGGGCCATTGGTGCCATAGAAGGCGGACACACCTCGATCCATCCGGAACTGGGGACCATGGAAGATTTTATGCAGCTGCTGGTCAAGGCCAGGGAATACGGTATCGATATAGCACTGGATATCGCGTTTCAGTGCAGCCCGGATCATCCGTATGTCGAAGAACATCCTGAATGGTTTCACTGGCGGGCGGACGGTACGGTGCAGTATGCAGAAAACCCCCCTAAAAAATACCAGGATATTTATCCCTTTGAATTTGAAACACCCCATTATGAAAGCCTGCGGCATGAATTATTAAAAATAATCCATTTCTGGATAGACAAGGGGGTCAAGATATTCAGAATCGATAATCCCCACACCAAACCACTGCGGTTCTGGGAATGGCTTATTCAAGAATGCAAAAAAGAGCACCCGGAAACAATTTTTCTGGCCGAGGCATTCACCCGGCCCAAGACCATGTACCGGCTGGCCAAGGGGGGATTCACCCAGTCCTATACCTATTTTACCTGGCGCAACCTGAAATGGGAAATTGAGCAGTATTTTGAACTCTTGACACAGACCGGCGTAAAAGAGTTTTTCTGGCCCAACCTGTGGCCCAATACCCCGGATATTCTGCCGGAATTTCTGCAGCTGGGCGGCCGCCCGGCATTTGTCCTCCGCCTGATGCTGGCCGCAACTCTTTCCTCCAGCTACGGCATTTACGGCCCGGCCTTTGAGCTGTGTGTGAACCAGCCCCTCGATCCCGGTGGTGAGGAGTATATGGATTCGGAAAAATATGAGATCGCCCACTGGGACCTGCAGGCTTCTCATTCAATCAGGCCGTTTATCACCAGAATCAACCGGATCAGGCGGGAGAATCCCGCACTGCAGCAGACCCGGAACCTGATGTTCCATCCTGTGGATAAAGAAGAGATCCTGTGTTTCAGCAAATATACGGATGATTTTTCCAACATCATTTTTGTGGCAGCCAATCTCGATCCCCATCACACTCACAGCGCCTGGGTGCGGCTGCCTTATGAACAAATGGGCGTGCCCATTGAAAAAAGCTTTCAGATGCATGACCTGGTGAGCGATGCCAGGTACCTGTGGCATGAGGGGGACAACTATCTGGAAATCGATCCCGGGGTGGTTCCGGTACAGGTTTTCCGCATCCGGCGGCGGATGCGCACGGAAAATGATTTTGATTATTTTATGTAACAAGACATAAAGGAAAGCAATTTTATGGCAAAACGCATACTGCAGCCGCAAAATGATCCGTTATGGTACAAGGATGCGGTTATTTATCAGCTCCATATCAAAACCTTTTATGACAGCAATGGTGATGGTGTCGGTGATTTCAAGGGTCTTACCGAGAAACTGGGTTATCTGCAGGAACTGGGTGTCACCGCCCTGTGGCTGCTCCCTTTTTACCCTTCACCCATGCGTGATGACGGATACGACATAGCTGATTTCAAGGCCATCAACCCGGCATTCGGAACGCTGGCAGATTTCAAGGCCTTTATGCGCGCTGCACGCAAACGGAACATGAAGGTGATTACAGAACTTGTGATCAACCATACATCGGACCAGCATCCATGGTTCCAGCGGGCCCGCCGGTCAAAACCGGGCAGTGCCTGGCGCAATTTTTACGTGTGGAGCGATACTCCTGAAAAATACAAGGATGCCCGCATTATTTTCCAGGATTTCGAGAGCAGCAACTGGACCTGGGATCCAGTAGCCGGAGCCTATTTCTGGCACCGGTTCTACTCCCATCAGCCAGATCTCAACTACGACAACCCAAGGGTGCATGAAGCTATCTTTAAAGCCCTGGATTTCTGGATGGACATGGGGGTGGATGGTTTGCGTCTGGATGCCATTCCCTACCTCTACGAGCGGGAAGGGACCAATTGCGAAAATCTTTTGGAAACCCATGCGTTTCTCAAAAAACTTCGGCAGCGGATGGATGAAAAATACCAGGGAAGGATGCTTCTGGCTGAAGCCAACCAGTGGCCTGAGGATGCAGTGCAATATTTCGGGGACGGTGATGAATGCCATATGAGCTTTCATTTCCCCCTGATGCCCAGGCTCTACATGGCAGTGCACATGGAAAGCCGGTTTCCTGTAACTGAAATCATTGACACCACGCCGGCCATCCCGGAATCCTGTCAATGGGCCATTTTTTTGCGTAACCACGATGAGCTGACCCTGGAAATGGTCACTGATGAAGAGCGTGATTATATGTACAGGGCATATGCCAGGGATGATAGAATGCGCCTGAACTTAGGTATCCGCAGGCGCCTTGCCCCCCTCATGGGCAACCATCGCCGCAGGATTGAACTGATGTATGCACTGCTGCTGTGTTTGCCTGGTACTCCCATCCTCTATTACGGGGATGAAATCGGAATGGGTGACAATATCTACCTGGGTGACAGAAACGGGGTGCGAACGCCCATGCAGTGGAGCCCGGACCGCAATGCCGGTTTTTCCCGGTGCAACCCCCACCAGCTCTATCTGCCGGTGATCACCGATCCTGAATATCACTTTGGGGTGCTCAACGTCGAAGCCCAGAAGCAGAACCGCCATTCTCTTTTCTGGTGGATACGGCGGCTGCTCACACTGCGCAGCCGGATCCCGGCTTTCAGCAGGGGGGATCTGGTTTTTGTGGAGCCGGAAAATCCCAAAATACTGGCTTTTGTCCGGCAGTATGAAAATCAGTCTGTGCTGGTGGTGGTCAATCTTTCGCGGTTTGTGCAGTATGCTGAACTTGATATGCATGACTATGAAGGGGCCATACCGGTGGAGATTTTCAGCAACACGCCCTTTCCGGGCATCACCGGTGATCCCTATTTTATTACCCTGGGTCCTCATGGTTTTTACTGGTTTTTGCTTACTCCCCAAATGGATACTGACATTGACACCGTCACGGAAACCGACCTGCCGGTATTTGAGGTCCAGACAAGATGGAGTGAGGTGATTTCGGGGCCTCAGCGCGAACGTCTCGAGAAAATACTGAGGCCATATATCCAGGGTTCCAGGTGGTTTGGTGCCAAAAACAGCCGTATCACTTCCGTTGCTTTGCGTGATTCACTGCCTGTCGGCAGTCATGATTTGACAGGCTTTATTCTCATGGTGTCCCTGGGTTACACCGATGGGGCCGCAGAAACCTATATCCTTCCGGTCACCTATCTGCCCCGCGCAGACAGCCAAAAGGTTCTGGAAGATCATCCCCGGGCTGTTATGGCACACATTAAAATCAAGTCCGGCCAGGCGGATGGTTTTCTTGTGGATGGCCTGGTTCACACAGGTTTTTGTAACGTGCTTCTGGAAATGATCTATCGCCGTCAACGTATAAAAGGTATAGAAGGAAGGCTCACTGCCTCGCATGTATCCGCTTTCAAAGCATTGTATGAAACCGGGCAATTGCCCTGGGAGACGAAAGTGGCGGGGGTGGAGCAGAGCAATACATCCATTATTTTCGGGCATCGCTTCATCCTGAAACTTTTTCGACGTCTCCAGGAAGGGATCAATCCGGATCTGGAGATTTCCCGTTTCCTTACCGCCAGGGGGTTTGCCGGTCTGCCCGGGCTTGCCGGCTGCCTGGAGTACACCCGGAGTAAAGAAGCGCCCTGTACGGTAGGTCTTCTCCAGGAATATGTGGACAACCAGGGAGATGCCTGGAAGTATACGCTCGGCAGTCTGTCCGAATACTTTGAACGTGTGCTGGAAGCCCGGGATGAAGCCGTGGCTTTTGTACCTGAAAAGGGCCTGCTGGATTTAAGCCAAGTACCCGTTCCTGCCGAGATCGAAGCCCTGATCGGCTTCTACCTGGACTCTTCGCGTCTGCTGGCACAAAGGACTGCTGATATGCATGCGGCACTGGCATCCGGGTCCCAGGATTCTTTGTTTAAACCGGAACCATTTACCAAACTTTACCAGCGTTCGCTTTTCCAGTCCATGGCTTCCATGACGGGCCGGATTCTGATCCAGCTGGAAAAGCGTATCAAAGCCAGGAAAAATCCCTTGCCCGAAGAGATAAAGGCTGCCGGGGAACAGGTGCTGGACCGCAGGCATGAGATCATAAACCGGTTCAGTGCACTGACAAACCGCAAAATCGGTGCCATGCGCCTGCGGTGCCACGGCGATTTTCACCTGGGCCAGGTATTGTATACCGGCAAGGATTTTGTGATCATTGATTTCGAAGGCGAGCCGGCCCGTCCCGTAAGCGAACGGCGCATCAAGCGATCGCCGCTTCGGGATGTGGCAGGTCTTCTGCGTTCGTTCCACTATGCATGTCATTTTGCCCTGCAGGTGGAAGAAACCCGGGGCATGTTTGCTTTGGAAATGCGGGCTGCCATGGAGGCCAGGGCTGAAGCATGGCGGCTGTGGGTGAGTGCGCAGTACCTGCATGAATATCTTGCAAGAAGTGCTGATGCCGGTTTTCTTCCAGAAACCCGGGAAGAGACCGCAATTCTTTTGAATGCCTATCTCATGGAAAAAGCCGTATATGAACTCGGTTATGAGATGAACAACCGCCCCGACTGGATTGGCATACCCCTTAAGGGAATCGTTCTTTTGTTAAATGAAACTTAAAATTTGCGGAGGCCAACATGCCTGATCAAGATAACGACACACTGCAGCCAGAAACGGTGATCAATCCCGATAACAGCCTGTTGACAAACGATGATGTTTTTTTGTTCAACGAAGGAAGCCATTTTTGTCTGTACGACAAACTAGGTGCCCATCCAATGGAAATTGACGGTCAAAAGGGTTTTTATTTTGCCGTGTGGGCGCCCAATGCCAGGGCGGTTTCTGTTACAGGATCATTCAACGACTGGAATAACACCCGAAATCCTTTGACACCACGGGCAAGTTCAGGGATATGGGAAGGATTCATACCGGGTCTCAAGTCCGGGACATTGTACAAATATCATATCCGTTCCACTCAGGAACAATACCGGGTGGACAAAACCGACCCGTTCGCTTTTTACACCGAACTGTCACCACAGACCGCCTCTGTGACCTGGGATCTGGCCCATGAATGGGAAGATGACGCCTGGATGGAAAGCCGCAGCTCCATCGATATAAAATCAGCCCCCATGACTGTCTATGAAATGCACCTGGGTTCGTGGATGCGGATACCGGAAGAAAAAAACCGGTTCCCCACTTACCGGGAACTGGCTGAAAAACTGCCCGACTACCTTTTGAAGATGGGCTTCACCCATGTGGAGTTTTTGCCGGTAATGGAACATCCCTTTTACGGAAGCTGGGGATATCAGTGCTTGGGCTACTTTGCCCCCAGCAGCCGTTTTGGTACACCCCAGGATTTCATGTATCTGGTGGACTGCCTGCACCAGAAAGGTATCGGCGTGATTCTGGACTGGGTTCCGTCCCATTTTCCCAGTGATGAGCATGGTCTGGGTTATTTTGACGGCACCCATCTTTTTGAACACGAAGACCCGCGCAAAGGGTTTCATCCGGACTGGAAGAGCCTGATTTTCAATTACGGCCGTAACGAGGTTGTCAGCTATCTTATCAGCAGCGCCCTGTTCTGGCTGGAAAAATATCACATAGACGGGTTCCGGGTGGATGCGGTCGCCTCGATGCTGTATCTGGATTATTCCAGGAAAGCCGATGAATGGATTCCAAACATATACGGGGGCCGGGAGAACCTGGAAGCGGTTGCTTTTCTCAAGCGGTTCAACGAGGAGATTCATGAAAATTTTCCCGGGACAGTTACCATTGCCGAGGAATCAACTGACTGGCCCATGGTTTCCAGACCGGTTCACCTGGGGGGACTGGGTTTTGACATGAAATGGGACATGGGTTGGATGCACGACACCCTGGCTTATATGTCCATAGATCCCATCCACCGCAGCTTTCATCATGACAGACTGACCTTCCGGATGATATATGCCTTTAATGAAAACTATGTGCTCCCTTTGTCCCATGATGAGGTCGTTCACGGCAAGGGGGCGTTGCTGGGTAAAATGCCCGGAGACGAGTGGCAGAAGTTTGCAAATTTGCGGCTGCTTTTTGGATACATGTACGCCCAGCCGGCCAAAAAACTTATTTTCATGGGTGGCGAGATCGGCCAGAGCAGGGAATGGAACCATGACAGCAGCCTGGACTGGCATCTGCTGGAAAACCATTTCAACAAAGGCCTTCAGCGATGGATAGAGGACCTGAACCAGTTTTATCGAAAGACCCCTGCCATGCATGCAAATGATTTTTCCCGGCAGGGATTCCAGTGGATCGACTGCAATGATGTGCAGCAGTCTACCCTCAGCCTTTTAAGGGTGGGCAGGGCTGAAAAAGAAAATATTATTGCTGTGTGTAATTTCACGCCCATACCCCGTCCCAATTACCGGGTAGGGGTTTTTGCAGACGGGATCTGGAACGAATGCCTCAACAGCGATGCGCAAGAATACGGCGGCAGCAACCAGGGGAGCCTCGGACAGATTGAAGCCTCCCCGGTGCCGGCCCACGGATTTTCCTTTTCCCTGAACCTGGTACTGCCGCCCCTGGGAATCGTTTTTTTTACAAAAATGCCGCTGGAACAGGATGCTCCGGCAGCAACTATTCCCCTCCAGGGGAAACAACTTGATAAATAAAGGTATGAACAATGAAAGCATTAATTTTGACCAATGAGTGTCCCCCCCATATTTACGGTGGTGCCGGTGTTCATGTGGACCATCTGCTCCGGGAATTGACAGCGATGTCGTCGGGAACAGATTCGTTCGATGTCCTGTGTTTCGGAGACCAGAACCTGTCTGACCCCCATCTGCAGGTGACCGGAGTGCCCCAAACTTTTTTCCGGATACCTGAACTCAAACGGTCCAGACTTGGCGACACCCTGCTGCGTAATGCCGTCATGACGGCTACTGCAGATGCGGCAGACATAATCCACTGCCACACCTGGTACACCTATATGGCCGGGTGTCTGCTCAGAGAAATTCTTGCAGCCCCCCTGGTCGTCACCACACATTCTCTCGAGCCCCACCGTCCCTGGAAAAAAGAGCAGCTCGGTGACAGCTACCATGCTACCTGCTGGCTGGAAAAAACAGCCATGGAAAATGCGGACGGTATTATCGCCGTGTCTGAAACAATGAAACAGAACGTGATGGATCTTTACCAGATTCATCCTGAAAAGATTCATGTCATTTATAACGGGGTGGATACCCGGTTTTTTTGTAAAACCTTGCGGCCGGATATTCTCAAAACCTACGGCATCGATCCGGACAAACCCTATATCCTTTTTGTGGGCAGGATTACCCGTCAAAAGGGAATCATGCATCTGATCCGGGCCATTTCCATGGTGGATCCGGGAGTACAGACAGTGCTGTGTGCGAGTGCACCCGATACCGGAAAAATTGCACAGGAAATGGAAACCGGGGTGGAAAAAGCCAGGCAGACGACGGGCCGGGATATTCTCTGGATTTCTAAAACAATCCCATTGCAGGATCTGCCGGTTCTTTACAGCCATGCCGCTGTTTTTGTATGCCCTTCGGTATATGAACCCTTCGGCATAATCAACCTCGAGGCCGGGGCCTGTGGTACACCGGTCGTGGCTGCAGCTGTCGGTGGGATTCCTGAAGTGGTGATCCATGAAAAAACCGGGCTTCTGGTTCCCTTTGCAGCAAAAGAAGATGCCGAGCCCGCAAACCCGGAGAAATATGCGGCTGATCTGGCAGCTGCCATCAACAGCCTGATCCGGGCACCGGAAAAAAGAGTACAGATGGGTGCGGCAGCCCGTAAAAGAATAGAAGAACAGTTTTCATGGACCAGTATCGCCCGGCAGACCATGGGTTTTTATCATCACTTGATTCAAAAAAAGAATCTGAAAATCAGTTAGATGAAACTTATCGACGGCCGTAGGCAGCCGTAGTCTCTTTAAGCCATTTGGCATGCTGTTTTGTCAATTTTTTCTTTGGCAGCCGCCACTGCCAGTTGTCCTGTGGAGCGCCCGGGTTGTTCAGGCGGGCATCTTTGCCCAGGCCAAGAATGTCCTGGAGCGGGATGATCACAGTATCTGCCACTGACATCATGGCCAGGCGTATCAACTGTTGATGGATATTTTCTGCACAAATATGCTTTCCCATATAGCGCTGCAGACGGGTCTTTGCCTGTGCCGTGAGCTCATGGTCATACCAGCCGCGGATCGTGTTGTTGTCATGGGTGCCGGTATATACAACGCAGTTTCTGACATGGTTATGGGGCAAAAAGGCGCTGTTCGGAAAATCGTCACCAAAGGCAAACTGCAGCACCCGCATGCCGGGCAGTTGAAATTTTTGCATGCATTCACGCACATCAGGTGTGATCGTTCCCAGGTCCTCGGCGATAACCGGCAGCCGGCCGAAGCGCCTGGTCAAGCTGGTGAAAAAATCATCCCCGGGTACCTGCACCCATTTTCCGTCAACAGCTGTTTTTGCCGAGGCTGAGACCTCCCAGTATGCAACCAGCCCCCTGAAATGATCTATGCGCACCACGTCAAACATCTCAAAGTTTTGGGCAAACCGTTTCAGCCACCAGGAGTAATCGTTTTCCTGCATGTATTGCCAGTCGTACACCGGGTGGCCCCAGAGCTGGCCGGTATCGCTGAAGTAA
>CAYNHL010000089.1:0-15472 GCA_964397015.1 uncultured Desulfobacterales bacterium
TTGGTTGGAAGAATATGAAAACGATCTTCCACCGACGACAGATTCTTGAGTAAGGATAAGAATGTCAAGAACTCGGTACTCTCAAGATTTGTCAAAAAGGCTTATTATCAATGATTTTCAAAAATATGCACCGTAAAGTGGAATGCAACACGATTCAGGGTTATCATACTACTCCGAACTCCGTTTATTAAGGATTTTATGGCCTCAACCATATTTAAAACACCTTTTTGTGACAGCGTATGTTGCATCATAAAGTCCCAGATGTCAGGATTTCTGAAATTTGAAATGAATTTCATGGTAAAAAAAATGATCTTATGCCCTGTTGATCAACCAGGATCTCGGCCGATGTAATTTTTCTGCTAAACTGTCAAGCCGTTCCAACATTTTTCCATCCATCTGGACGATTGTTGTTTTCATGGCCACCTCTTTTATGTATTCTTGGAGGATACATAAGAATGCAAAAGATTCAATTTATATTTTATAATATGTGTGGGAAATAACCGGGTCAAGGCATTAGGAGCACCAAAATGATTGATTTTGATGAAGTATTAAGACAAATTCATAATTTTTTTTTGACCTATCAGGGTGAAAGAGGACCTCAGCTCGATCGTGACATTCAAGCTTGCCTAAACAACCTAAATAGTAGAAATATACTCAATTCAAGCATCACTGGTGGCGACTTAGCCAAGATTTATTCAACGGAGTTAACCTTAAGGATAAATCTATCATGGAAATTGACTAGGGACCTTTTCGACCGGCATAATGTATTATTCGAGCAGTCAGAAATAGCAGTGATAGAATCTAAAATCAAAGAGATGATTCTTTCCGTGACAAATCTTTTAAAAAAACATCCAACAGGCTTACCCATTTATCGAACATTAAATAGAAATTTTGACAATCTAAAACAGATCAACACTTCTCTTACGACAACCTTTAGCGGGCTAAATTCTAAAATTTCTGGTGAATTGCAATTATACAAAAAGTTTAAGCATTTACACCCGAAAAAAAATATCACAGAATATGGACAAAAAACCATTTCTGGAAGCATCTTTCTAAGTCATAACCATTCTGACAAAGCCTTTGTTCATAGACTTGCTCAGCGACTTGGTGACTCTGGTGTAATAACTTGGATTGATGATGCAGAAATGCTTATCGGTGATTCACTTCTTGAAAAAATCCAAAAAGGTATATGTGAGATGGAGTACCTGGGCATCATTCTTTCTCCGAATTCTGTAGAGTCAGAATGGGTAAAAAGATAATTAAAGCTGGCGTTAACTATGGAAATAAATACCAAAACGGTGAAGGCTCTGCCCATCTTGTATCAAGACTGTGAAATTCCTGGATTTTTGAAAGATAAATTATATGCAGACTTTCGAAGTAGCGATACTGATCCAGAGGTTTTTGAGAGATCTGTGAATCAACTATTAAAACGTCTTTTACCAAATGAAGAAATATAAGCAACCCAACCGCAAAAGATGATTATGAAATCAAATCTTAGCAATTACATTAAATACAAAATGAGAGGTCTATTCTTAATAAAAAACTTTCCTGTTGATTTATTTCTAATATTTGTTCTAAGTGTCTCTTTTTGTATAATTTATTACATTGATTTTGTCTTTGGAGATTTGTTCCTATCTTCAGAAACCGGTAAAAAGATAGGCTCTTTGTTGGTAAACCTGAGCCTTTCATATATCGCAGCCTATTTTTTCTATCTGTTGACTTTTGTTGTCCCCAAAAGCATTGAACGACAACACTTGAAAGAACATATAGCGCATTTACTTCATTTTATTTTATTTTATCTTCTTATGATAATGCAGGGGACCACAACAATTAAGCGTAACTCTAAGCCAGGAGAACCTTTTGACTCTCATGATACACAACCTTTTCTTATAGCAAATCATGATAGAATTAATGTGCAATGGTTTTCAGATCACGCCAAAGATGTGTATATGTCGCAAACAATATCCCGATCCCGAAAGGATGGATCTATGTTTGATGTTGGTGATAATGTTACAGAAAACATAAAGGTTTTAAATCGAACTATTGATGACCTTCTTAGATATTCTCGGTATATTGACCCAGATTTGATTTCTTTAATTATTTCTGCTTATAGAAACATAATGGTTGCATCTTGGATTAACGGAAATAATTTTAGAAAACAGTATAGAAATAAAGAATTCCATAGTAAACGAGATGCATCCATATACTCAAAGGGATTGTTCGAGTATTTTGAAATTTATACAAAATGTGAAACTATCTTATTGACCAGATATTCCAAAACAACTGCAGCGAGAAAACAAATGGATCTCATTGCGGGGAATAAAGCTAAGATAAAAGAAATGAAGCAGACTCAGGCCTGAACATCCGCTCTTTGAATCTGGTTTGTGCCGGATACGGACTGGTGTGTCTATCGTAGGATGTGCCGATTTTTATCCCGCTGTTTCTATCATCTTGGCAGACAACGTTTGCCTTACAGGGATAGTCTGCGGTACTCATTCTCCTGAAAAAATGAGTTTGTCGTGCAAGTAGTCCTCACTCCAAACACGTTGGTTTGATAAGGTATCAACTGACACTAACATCGGTACGCAAAAAATATACCTGAACGCCCCCTCGTGAGGGCCTCGTCATCTTGGCTCTGTTGGACCTGTCCTGATATCTTTATTCAGTCATTTGCCCAGTATTCCTTTCAGACAACTCTCCTTTCAAACGATTATAGACTTTTTCAGAAATCCATTCGCTCACGACATTCTGGAACTCTTTTTCATTCATAAATTTCCCGAAAATATCCTCATTTTGTTCCATCCGTTCAATGAACAATGACTGCAGCATCCCTGAAAAAAGAAGGGAAAATTTCTCCTGTGGATTAACAGCCGCTGCTTCTTTCAACGATTCTTCCTCTACAGCCGCCTCAATGATCTGATCAAAGAAAAGCTGATCGGCTTCCGTAAAATCAGTTCCGAATCGTTCATTCACCACATCAATCAATTGAGACAGCGGAAGCTCTTCTTCATGCAGCTTCCCACTACCCACTTCTAGCGGCCCATCAAGGTTTTTCGCATCTCCTTCACGCAAATTGATTGAACCTTCGCTGATTTTCTGAATCCGGTAATATTCCAATCGAATATCATCATCAAAACTGTAGCGGGGACCAGATTCCCGCTTGGGCAATTTTTGGAGCAGATAGCGCAGGAAAGTGTACAATTTTTCAAGTTCAGAGTCCTGATACGGAATAACCTGCGAAAGAAAGGCATATAAATTTCTGAAAGCGGCCATTTTTCCCCGGATAAGTTCAGACTGTCCAACATCCGCATCTTTCAGAGTTGCAAACCGCTGCACTGCCGGATCAATGGCAGCATTCAAGGCCTTATGGTCGGCATGACTCTGTTTTTTCTTCTGCTTGAAATAGACCGATACAAATGCATCAAGATCTTCCCGGGTGTAAATTCCGGAAGCATCCAGCTCGGCCTTGATCGCATACATTGTATTCGGATCTGCCTCTTCGCCCATCTCAGAGCCTTCATAATACTGTTTGAAGGCTTCACGAATCTCTTCACGGTCATTCACAAAATCCAGAACAAAGGTGTCTTCCTTCAACGGGTGCACACGATTGAGCCGTGAGAGGGTCTGAACCGCCTGGATTCCTGAAAGCCGTTTATCCACATACATGGTATGAAGCAGAGGCTGATCAAACCCTGTATGATATTTTTCCGCAACAAGCAGCACCTGGTATTCCGGTGAATCAAATTTCTCCGGCAGTTCTGTTTCACGGATACCGTTATTCATTCCCACTTCCGTATATTTCATGTATGTTCTGTCGTCTTCCACCTCACCGGAAAAGGCGACCAGCGTTTTAATCCAGAAATATTTTTTTTCACGAATATATTTATCGAACGACAGTTTATATCGAACCGCCTCCAGCCTGGAACCGGTCACCACCATCGCTTTCGCCCTGCCGCCGATTTTATGCCGGGTCATGGTATTAAAATGCTCCACCATGATCTCCGTCTTTTGCGCAATATTGTAGGGGTGCAGGCGCATAAACCGTGCAAGCGCTTTGGCTGCGCTTTTCCGTTCCACCCGGGGATCTTCCGCACTGGCCTGAATCAGCTTGTAATACGTGGCATAGGTCGTGTAGCTGTGAAGGACATCCATAATGAACCCCTCCTCAATCGCCTGCCGCATGGTATACGTATGAAACGCCTGCCCGTTCTTTCCGTCTTTTTCCCGGCCAAAAACAGAGAGTGTCTTATGCTTGGGGGTAGCCGTAAACGCAAAAAAACTCAAATTGGCCTGTTTACCCCGCTTGGCCATGCTGCGATACATCTCTTCCAGTGATTCAAATTCCTCCTCGCCTGCATGATATTTAGCTGCTTCATCCCGAATTTCCCAGGTGCTCAAGACCTCTTTCAGATCGGTTGCCGACTCACCGGATTGTGATGAGTGCGCCTCATCGATGATCACCGCACAACGCCGTCTGGGAAGAAGGTTGTCACCTTCATCCCCGCGCTCTTCTGCCATCTTCAGCAGTTGCTTTGTGACATGGGGAAACTTTTGCAAGGTGGAGATAATAATCGGAACGCCATTGTACAAAGCGTCTGCCAGCTGGCCGGAATGTTTGTCGATCTTCTGGACAACACCCTGCCTGTGATCAAACTGGTAAATCGTATCCTGCAACTGTTTATCCAGCACACGGCGATCGGTAATCACGATGACCGAATCAAATATCTTTTCATCGGCATCGGTATGCAGCGAGGCCAGCCGGTGCGCCAGCCAGCCAATGGTATTGCTCTTGCCGCTTCCGGCGGAATGCTCGACCAGATAATTGTTGCCGGCCCCTTCGATTTTTGAAGCGGCAACCAGCTCACGCACAGCGGAAAGCTGATGATAGCGGGGAAAGATCATGGTCTCTTTTTTGATCAGCTTGCCGTCTTCGGTCCGCTTGTCTTCCACCTGAAGGTGAAGAAACCGGGCAAAAATATCCAGCAGACTGTCCCGCTGCCAGATCTGTTCCCACACATAAGACGTTCGATACCCGTCGCTGTTTGGCGGATTGCCTGCGCCCCCCTCATCCCCCTGATTAAACGGCAAAAAAACCGTTGCCGAGCCGGCCAGGCGGGTTGTCATATAGGCCAGTTCCGTATCCATTGCAAAATGGACAAGGGCGCGTTTCCTGAATTCAAACAGCAGTTCCCGGGGATCCCGGTCTTTTTTATACTGACGGATCGCGTTTTCCACTGACTGCCCGGTCATGGGATTTTTTAACTCTGCCGTAATCACCGGCAGCCCGTTGATAGAGAGCACCAGATCCAGTTCATTGCTGTTTTTGCTGCTGTAGCGCAACTGATGGGTCACCGAAAGCCGGTTGGCACCATACTGGGACGCAAGCTGTGGATTCATCCCATGAGCCGGTTTGAAAAAACAGATCCGAAATGTCCGACCATGGCATTTAAACCCATTTCGCAGCACCGGCAGCATGCCCTGGGAATTAAGCCAGAAGTTGAGGTCTTTGAGCAGGGTGTTATCGGTTTTATCCCCCAGCATGATTTCAATCCGTCCCAATTCCGCCGCCTGTGTATCACGGATAAAGCGGATCACCTGATCTGGGAAAAAAGCCCGTTCAACATCGTACGCCGCTTTGGACAGGGCGGAGTAACCATTGGCCAGAAGGTGTGCTTCGATCATGGCTTCAAACTGTTCTTCCGTGTGTAGTTTGCTCATTTTTCAGCTCTCCGGGTCACCCAATTCCGCCTCCAGTTCCTCGATCGACGGCAGACTGGATTTCAGGTTGTCAGGCAGGGCGCGGGTCAGCTGATATTCAGATACCCCCATGGGTTTGCCGATATCGCTCAGGGCATATTCCACCACCACCCGGTCACGGGATTTACATAACAGAATACCAATGGACGGCTCATCCCGGTCGCCCCGCAACTGTTCATCCACGGCCTTCAGGTAAAAATTGAGTTTGCCCGCATACTCCGGTTCAAATTCTCCTGTTTTCAGTTCAATCACCACATAGCAGTGCAGTTTTGTGTGATAAAACAACAGGTCGAGATAAAAATCCCGCTCCCCGACCTGCAATCCCTTTTGACGACCCACAAAGGCAAACCCCGTTCCCAGCTCCAGCAGGAATTTGGTGATATGGTCAATCAGTGCCTTTTCCAGTTCCCGTTCATTGTAATCCTGTGTCAGCGTCAGAAAATCAAACGTATAGGGATCTTTGATCAATTGCTGCGCCAGATCCGATTGCGGGGCAGGCAGTGTGGTCGAAAAATTGGTAACCGCCTTTCCCTCACGATGATACAAACCGCTTTCAATCTGGTGGGTCAGGACATTCCGGCTCCAGTTGTTCTCAATCGTCTTATTGACGTAGTAGAGTGCCTCAGCTACGTCCTTGCATTTTGAGATGATGACCCGGTTATGCCCCCAGGGAATCTGAACCAGTTTGTTTACAGTTTGCTGCTGAATAGAACCGTCATCCAAATGTGGCACAGCTTGTGCCACATTTTGCCGGTCCGGATTTTCTGCAGATTTCAAAGGACCCTGCTGCACAATTCGGCCACAGGCTGCTGCCAGATTTGATAGACCTCCCGTATAAAAAAGGTGCCACCGCTTGATGTATTGAAGATTGTTGAAAGAAAATCCCTTCATGTCCGGAAATTCTGCCATCAGGTCGGCGCTCAATTGTTTTAAAAATCCACTGCCCCACTGTGAAGGTTTCTGCCGTTCCACAATCTCTGAGCCCAGCTCCCAGTAAAAGGTTAACAGCGCCGTGTTCACCTGGACCGCCGCTTTGACCTGGGCCTGACGGATTCGCTGTTTGACATCTTTTAGCCAGTCGCGGTATTCCGATGTTCTCATTGGTTGGTCGGTCATAAATTAATTTCCTCTTCGAGCCGAAGCGTGACGCTTTCGTTGAGCGCGTTTATGTAGTTCTTGAATGTAATCAGAGGCGGCATGTTCAAGCACAGTACAAAATTCAATAAAACGGTTACCTTGTCGCTTTGATATATTTTGTATGAAAACCTTGACCTTTGATTCCGACTTCATAGGCTTTTCAGCTCTTTTATGCAAACCCGCCTTCATGATTGCACTTTTTCGAGCTTCGCATAACCTCTTACAATTCAAATTCAACTTATCAATGGTTGTTGCTGCAGCAAAATCACCTTCCACAGCGGCCTCTATTGAGCCATCGTCTTTATACCGAAAACGGGATTCGCATTTTTCGGCAAGAGGAGATATGAATAAAGCCTCCTCCCACCAGCGATCTTTCTGAACAGCGCCAAAACCCGGATGCTGAGCGCCGGGTCGAGGAAAACAGGCAACCATATTGTCCCAGGCAACGTCTTCACCATTAATACACATTGATCGTGGTTTCAGGTGTTCAACATGGGCGTTATTGGAAAAAACCCTCATTAAGGTATACGCACAAAGAAATCCCTGCTCAGCAAGGAGGGCGTTCAACACTGCACTTTTTGGAAAATTCCCACAATCATATTGGAGATTTTGCGGGCAAGAGGCATTTGTCGCTCGCCATTGCTGGAGTTCGGTTGGTTGGGATTTCTTAACTATTTTCTTCATCGTCATCAAACTCCCAACGGTTAACACTGGCCTCAGCGCCTATCAGATCAGGATCATTGCCAAATATATCACGCAGTTCGATAATCAGTTCACGTGCTTTAGTGTATTCATCATTGTCAATATACTGATCAATCTGTTTGAGGCCCTGTTTTAATTCCTTATTCCGATCTGAACCGCCCATGATATGGCATAGAATCCAGCCACTGCTGCGGCCCAGAGATTCCGGTTCAATCCTGACTTTTCCACCTTCTTCAAGAATGACCACATGACCAGGAGGCGTTTCCCCAATGGTTTGGGGAGAATGGGTTGTAGCAATAAACTGGAGACTGGGAAACACCAGCGGCAGATCCGTTACAATTTTACGTTGCCACTGAGGATGCAAATGAAGATCGATTTCATCAATAAGAACAATACCCCGCCCATTTTTTACCGGATCGTCGTCTTTGTCATTCAGCAAAATCAGACGCCGGGCAATATCAAAACACATCGCAATGATGGAGCGCTCCCCGTCGGAGAGTTGCCGTACCCTCAGTGCCTGTTGCTTTGTGGAATCAACAAAATGTCCTTTTTCATCAAGAATCGTCGTATCCACTGTTTTGTCGACCCATAAATCCAGCGCTTCTTTTGCTCTCTCGGCATCACGTTCCAAACGCCAGTTGGAAAACTGGGGGCAAAGCTTATGCAATGCCTGTTGAATCAACTCGAGCTGTTTGGCACTGCTGCTGTCAGGGGCTTCACCTGCAATCGCCTCTTTGCTTTCCCACCATTCCACCACATCTTTTATGTTAAAGCCCCGCTTACTACTGAAAGCGCCCACATAGGCCGGGTGAACTTTTTTTAGCTTTTTTCCCTTTTCATAGGTCGGGTGGGAACGTTCTACGGAAAACAGCAAAAGCAACGGCAGGGAATCGAGTTTAGCTGACGCCGGTTTACCATCCGAACTGTTTACAAGCTCTGTTCCTTCTTTCACCGCTTCGGTTGCCGAACGAAAGGTTGCCACATCTTCACCCGAGCGGAATGTCTTTTCTTCCCGTGCATGGATGACTCTGTCAACCTTGCTTCGATGCTTGATGCAATTAAGTTGCAGCGCATTGTTTTGTGCTGTTTCAAACAGCAACCGTGCATCCAGTATATTTTGACCATGGCTGATATCATCCAGCTCAAACCCGTCCGGTGTCGGTGCAATACTTTTGGTCATGCTCCCCAACACCTGGGACATCAGGATACTCAGAGATTCCAGCACGGTGGACTTGCCCGCACCGTTTACCCCGACAATCAGATTCATGCCGGATTTGAATGGAATCGAGGTATTGGTCAGCCCCCGGCAATTTGTTAGCTTGAGTTCCTTAACTTGCATTCAGTACCTCCTCGCCCAGCTTTCCTGTGACGGCAGCTGAAATCAAAGCCGTGCGGCGTTCCTGTAGAAGGGTGATGGTTTTTTCCGTGATTGATTTGAGTTCTTTAAACCGTTTAAGCTGCTTGTTAATTTCAACGACAATTTCTTTCTGTTCTGAAAGTGGCGGAACAGGCTGACAGGCTTCATATAATCCTTCTGGATAGAGACGAAGACGTGATGACCAAACCCCCTTTGAATATCGGGTTATTTCACATACAAAATCAGGGGTACGAACAAGTAAATCAATATAATCAGAATCAATTCCAGAAACAGGTCGATAAACATTATAGGCAGGACTTATAATGCCATCAATCGGAGAAACACCCATGGCACCCATCCATGCCCAAAGGGTATTTATGACCAAATCGCCAGCCTTACATTTTTTGTATCCCTCAAGACTTTCAGCCATAAACATATTTACATCTTTTTCTGATCGAAGCGTCACTCCGGTCAGATGAGAAACAGACAATAAATCCTCTTCGCCTGTCTCGGAACGTTCATCAATTTCAGGGAGCAACCACTTTGTCCGTTCTATTTCCCAATGCGCTGGAATCATACCAAGCCAGGGAATACCGGAATCTTTGAACGGGACGTCGGGATTCAGACCACGGATGACGGCGCGGGCGATGAGGGCCCGTTTTTTTTCATCCAGCAGCTTGAGCAGCTGTTGTTTTGCCCCGATCAACTGATCTATTTCCGTTGTTTTTCGATCCAGATAATTGGATGTTTTGGTTTGAACTGAGAAAGGAGGTACTGGGACAGGTAAGTTTGCATACTTTTCACCGTTTACATTACCAATAGTAGATTCGATAGAAGATTCAAAAAGCCATTCCTTGAATGCTGTCGTTTTGGTTAGGTAAAAAAAATACCATGGATAGTAATCCTCTTTTAAAACGAAACGGACTAAGTAACCAGCATAGGAATAGTCTCCTATGCTTGATCCATGTACATAGCACCTGCCAACTGTACCACTACGGGATATTAATATATCTCCTTTAGAGAGAAGGTATCCTTTTGCCTTTTCTTCAGGAAGATAGACCGGGTCATTATTTAGCGTTCCGTCCTCTGCAATATCAGTAGTTCGCAAAAAACGAACACCAGTTTCAGAATATGAATCGGCTTGTTCATTTAAACCATATAGTGCAGATTGTTTACAAAGATATTTGAGAGGCACAATTTCCCATTCGCGTGGTATTGTCCAATAACGAGTTTCCTTGAAGATACTCATATCGTTGTCACCTCTTTGAGCAGTCTCAAAAACTCCTCTTCAGCAGCCTTGATATCAGCATCGATTTCCTCAAGTGGCCGTAATTCGGTGAACTTGTAAAAGTACCTGTTAAAATTGATTTCATACCCGATTTTCGTTTTGTCTTCATCGATCCAGGCATCCGGCACATGGGAAAGGACTTCCTGCTGGAAATACGCTTCAATGGATTCCTTCAGCGGCACGTTTTCAAAGTCGCGCAGTTTGGGATCAGGCTCGTAGTCTATTTTGCCCTTGCTTTTCTTTTTAATCACCGGTTCGGCGGTTTCATCCACTTGCGTGAAGATAGACCGGAATGTTTTGACCTGGGAAGCCTTCCATTTGCTGTCCCGTTTTTTCAGCAACTTTTGCACCGCTTTCCAGGTCGCATTCCAGTCGTTGGATGGTTCCCGCCCGAAGTCCTTGTCAATGGCCTGCACATCGTGCAGCAGCTCAGGACAGTATTCAAGAAACTGCTCTTTTTGTTCAAGGCTCATCTGATAGGTCAGCCGCAAAGGCCGCTCAACCGTGATGCGGGCAAAGCCGAAATCGGCGTTGTCAAAAATTTTGCTGGTATCAGATTCGGCAAACCGGCCATACTCACGAACGATTTCTTGGATATGGGTTTCATTGAACTGACGGCGTTTGTCACCCAGACTGCGGCGCAGGGGTTCCCATTTGTCACGGGCATCGATCAGCTGAATTTTGCCTTTCCTCTGTTTCGTTTTCCGGTTGGTCACCACCCACACATAGGTACCGATGCCGGTATTGTAAAACATCTGTTCGGGCATGGCCACAATCGCTTCCAGCCAGTCGTTTTCAATGATCCATTTGCGGATATTGCTTTCCCCTGATCCTGCCCCGCCGGTAAAAAGCGGCGAACCGTTAAAGACAATGGCCAGCCGGGAACCGTCGTGGTCGCCATCCACCGGTTCAAACTTGCTGATCATATGCTGAAGAAAAAGCAGCGCCCCGTCGTTCACACGTGGCGTTCCAGCGCCGAAGCGGCCGTTAAATCCCTCTTTTTCCGATTCGCGCTTCACCTCTTTGGACTGCCTTTTCCAGTCCACCCCAAAGGGCGGATTGGCACAGAAATAATCAAAGGTCGCTTTTCTATCGGAGTTGGTTTCATCATATTTAAACTGATCATCCAGCAGAGTATCACCGAAACGGATGGTTGACTGGCTGGACTCTTTGGGGTCTTCCTTCATCAAAAGGTCGGAGGCTGCCACCGCAAAGGAGCGCGGATTAAAATCCTGCCCGTAAACATAAAGCTTGGCTTTGGCTTCATGCTCCAGCAGATAATTGCGCGCTTCCGACAGCATGCCGCCGGTGCCGCAGGTGGGGTCAAGCATTTTGCGCACGGTTCCAGGTTTTGAAAGCATCTTGTCATCATGGATAAAAAGCAGATTGACCATAAGACGAATCACTTCCCGCGGGGTAAAGTGGTCCCCTGCGGTTTCATTGGCCTGCTCATTGAACCGCCGGATCAGATCTTCAAACAACAGCCCCATTTCAATGTTGCCCACTTCATTGGGATGCAAATCCACATCGCAAAACCGGGAAACCACCAGAAACAAAATGTCATGCTCACGCATCCGTTCGATTTCCGCCGTAAAATCAAACCGCTCGAAAATTTTGCGTACATTTTCAGAAAAGCCCTGAATATAGGAGGTCAGATGCAAATGAATATGTTCCGGATCCCCTTTGAGCTTTTCAAAATTCAACGGTGAATGATTGTGGAAACGCTGACCGGATGCTTTGTTCAGTATGGTGTCAAGCGCTTCACCTTCAAGTTTATCTTTATACTGCCCGTACTTCTTCAGCACGGCATCCTTGGTGCCGTTCAAAACACAGTCAAAACGACGTAACACAACCAGCGGCAGCATCACCCGTTCATATTGCGGCGGACGATACGGCCCGCGCAGCAGATCGGCAATGGACCAGATAAAATTGGACAACTCGTGACTCTTGCTCATAGCTCCACTCCCGGAATAATCAGATTTTTCTCTCTGCAAAATGCTTTAAACAGGGTAAGCGCCATCTTTGAAGGCGTTGTTTTGCCATTTTCCCAACGATTCACCGTGGCAAAGCTAACACCCAGTGCATGAGCGAACTCTTCCTGACTGAGATTCAGCCCAGCACGAACCGCTTTTACCTGTTCTGAAAATTGTTTTATGCCCATGGCCTTCACCCAGTAATTTATCAGGATCATAAATAATATGGCAAACTATGACATGTGCTATAACCTTTGTGATTACATTTTTCAATACTCTCGGTATTTTTCACAAGGGCTTCGACACTTTCTTTAGAGGAGATGTATACCCCCCGTTGTTTCAAATTCTTTCTGAGGACTACTTCAACAGCTGAATCCCCAGGACGTTGAATTCAGAAGCCCAGACTATTATAATAACTCAAGTTTCGCACCCCTTCGGGGTGATTTTTGAGTGAAAATATCTGAAAATTTGTATTCATTCACGGGGTAATTGAGGTGCTGTAACTGGTTGAAATTTAAGCTATTGCAGCAAATAACGGTTGGCATTGATCTTGCTGATTATGCTGCCAAAAGCAATGCCAGCTTCTCCGGCAAATCGGGTTGTTGAATTAATTTTTTCATTTCAGGCCTTATCTTCTCGCATGCTTTTTGTTCCATCTTCAATTTTTCGGTGACCATGCAACTGTCAATTTTTTTAAAGCGTTCTTCCAGGGTATCGTTCCCATCAAGAATTATCTGCATATAGTCTGAGTTGTCGAGATTCTTGACGAGCGGTGTATCGGCAAGCATGGATTTGATGCGTTTATTCAACGATAGTGTACCACTTCTTTTTCGGTTTCGACGTTTCAGGTCCCGGAAAAAACGTTCCAGAATGTTATTGGTTCGTTGAGGCTGGATTGTAATGTGCCCGGTTGAGGAACTTACCGTGATGGGATCAGCAAAAAGTTTTTTCCAGTACATATCAATCTGAGCAATCATCTTTGTATACTGCTCTGTTTGAGATTGTTTTTGTCCTTTCATTACCTCATCACGGAATCGTTTAACTTTTTCTTCAATACTTTTGATGTCTGTGTCTTCCCCATCATCGTTGAGCCCCTTATTGTCCTGGGAAACGGTTATGGATAGAGCCTTACGGAGTTGTCTGAACGTTGCCATCTTTTTTTCAATCTGTTTTATGGAACTTGTCAATTGCTGGTCATTCATGATCTTATTGAGGGGGCGCCAGAGATTGAAAAATCGTTTGTCAAAATGAGAATAGTCGGCGGCATCTACCAGACCATACAGAATCTTCAGTCTCTGATAAAATACGACATGAGGACAGTCAAAAGGGAATCCATATCCTTCTAATTGCTCTGTTGTATCAAGGGTCCAATGGATCATGACATATGACATAATAGCAGACATTTTGCCTGACGATGGTTGATCGATGGCTCCTGTACTAATACCTTCTAACAAATTTAGGGCAGTCTGCATATCGTCACCGATAAGGACCTCCAATGATTTGGCTTTTGTTCGAAGCAAGCCACGTATTTTATGCTTTTTCAAACGAGTCCTTATCTTCGCATATTCAGTCTCATACAAATCCTTGCCAATGTCCCGCAAGAAATGGAAATGGCAGATGAAATCTGGAATATCTGGAAACACTGCAGAAACCGCCGATAAAATGCCTTTGCCCATGTCATGCACCAAGGCGATCGGATCTCCGTATTGCGCCTTCATTTTTTTAAAAATGGAATAATCCGGTCCGCCTTTTCCGAGGGGAGCTTGATCGTATCCAGAACGAGTTCAGCAATGCCATCCATTCCGGTGAAAATGTGTGGGCTATCGCCTTCACAGGTACCATCCAGGTGAAGGATATAGCCGCCTTTCAGTGACATGAACTGCTTTAACCGTTGACGGCTCTGTTGATGTGCTATGGCGAGATACGCAATAAATTTTTTCCCAAGAAAACCGATCTCGCGTTGAGAGATGAGTACATTTTTGTTGGCCAATTGTTCAATAATCTGTTGTTCACTGCAATTATGTAAAAAAAGATTGTAGCCCACAAATACCAGGACATCATATCCGAAGGTACACCGATAGGGGGTCAGGGAACTAAGTTCCCGGTTTTGGTATATCATATCATCAGAAGGATTTATCAAAATCGTTTCCTTGGCAGAGAATGCTCCAATAGCCAACGTGACAACCGTTTTTTCCCGGGTTTTGAGCACTTTCAAGTTTTTTCCCTGGCAGTCATCGCAATGCGGGGAAAAAGAAATAGTCGGTTTTTCTTGAAACAGGTTCCGTGTACACAGCCCTTGAGTGATCTGCTCAATATAACCGGCAAGGCATGTTACTGCTGTGTATCCGGAGTTTTTTTTACCAGATCATGAAACTGTAAAAACCGTTCAATGATACCCGTATCAAATCGTTTGTCCCGTGGAGCTGCCTCAATTGAAAGCTGTTCCATGCCAATACCTGGATTCTTTATTAAATGCACGAGAATCGCCACAGCCTGGGAATCGGTTGGCCATTCAACTGTCAGCTGATAATCCATCGCTCTTTTCTGCTGCTGATAGTTGATGGGGGCCTCTGAAAAATAGATGAATCGGCCATGGTGTTTTTCACGTTTAACACCAGTCGCACGTTTAATTTGTGAAAAATAGGAACTGTTTGAAGGGATCTCCAATAGTGTGGCAATTTCAACCGCACTGAGGCCTGCCGGGGACCGTCTGATAAGCTCAATGATGGTCTTTTTAAGATTACCATGCATTGAAAAAAGCACCGATTCATATCGCCATAATCCGTTGTCGTCGAAATCAGGAATTTGGGGTAACGTATAGTAACGACCGTTCTGGTTTATACTGGTGAAGGTTCTCCACTTTTTCAATCGCCTTCTCACGGTTATAGCAGAACATTGGAGAAGGTGTATCAGTTGGTCAATGGTCATGATTTTTTGTTGCCGGAACTTTACGAGGACACTGTTGTCATTCATTGTTTTTCTCCTGATAAAGTATATGCAATAGTCACCATATTGCGCACACTTTATCAGGAACTGATGAAAATTTAAAGCCTTTTTATCCCCAAATTCAGGATAATTGTGGGCAAAATCCCCAAATATGAGGATTTTCTCGAAAAACGCATACCTTATCAATGATTAGGCTTATGTTTGAAGATGCAAGCGACAAGGCTTTTGAAAAATCCAACCGTCATTTGCCGTCATAGATAAAAATTCACAAAATTCCAGCAAACCGCCATCGTCCGATCCCCCATACAAAAA
>CAYNHL010000090.1:0-15332 GCA_964397015.1 uncultured Desulfobacterales bacterium
TGGCACTTAACACGGCAGAGGCTCCGGTGAGAAAGGCAGTGGCCGGGGGCAGGCTCAGCATGAGAGGTTTCGAGGATTTGCAGGCTTTCAGTCCGGACGATCGCGTCGAGGTAGTAAAATGTATTGATAAGTTAAATTTTAACTTTAACAATCAGATACAATTTATTAATATAATATGTGATTTAATTAAAATTAAAGGTGCAGGAGCGAGAGAAATTCTGTCCTCGGAACCCTTCTGCTCGACCCTCTCACAGGCAAATATAAATGTACCTCAAGCAGGGAGCCGGCTCCTCGATCTCCTTCGCCGCCTGCGCTTTCCATCCCTTGAAAAGGCTGAACGGGTATTCCGGGAACGCGTAAAAAGGCTGGCTTTTCCTCCGGGCATCCAAGTGCACCATCCACCTTACTTTGAAGGGCCTCATTTTCGTCTCGAGATCACGTTTCAAAACGGAATGGAGCTGAGGGACAGGTTGTCCCGGCTTTCAGCGGTCAAGGGGCTTGAATCCCTGGGTCCGCCCTGGGAAACGGGAGGAGAATGAGACTCCACGGAATCCGACGCCTGTTCATGGACACGAATGCGGCCTCACATCCCCTGGCTCGACAGGTCTTAAGACGCATGGCACCCATGGTCCCGGCCCTGTCTTCCGAAGACCGGGCCCCTGAGTCCTATGATGACCCTGCCGACCCGGACATGGACAAAGAGACGCTCCGCCTGATGTCCTTCCCCGGCGAACTCCTGAAACCCTGTCCTGGAACAGGGAACGATTATATCTGTTGCGGGTATCAGATTCTGAATGTAGGGACCAACTGCCCCCTTGACTGCTCCTATTGCATCCTTCAGGCCTACATGAACAAGCCGTCCCTCCGTCTGTTCGTCAACCTTCCCGAGGCGCTTCCCGAAATCGCAAGGCGTATCGATCTTGATCCTTCCAGGCTCTGGCGGATAGGGACGGGTGAGTTCACCGACAGCCTGGCCCTGGACTCCATAGCCGGCTGGAGCCAGTGGCTCCTCCCTTTTATGGCGCAGAGGAAGAACGCCGTTTTGGAGCTCAAGACCAAGACCGATCAGATCGGAGGCCTTATCGCATCCCCGCACCGGGATCGCATAATCGTGTCATGGTCCTTGAACAGCCCGTGGATCGTGTCCAGGGAAGAGCATGGGGCTCCGAGCCTGGCCCATGCACCGGCCGCAGCAGCCTGACCTCAACTGTCCCGGCATTATTATTGCCGGGCTCAGGGGCGGTTCGGGCAAGACAATTGTTTCTTTAGGTATTACCGGTGCCTGGAGTAAAGAAAAAAAAATCATTGCGCCCTTCAAAAAAGGGCCTGATTACATTGACGCCGGCTGGCTGGCCAGATCAGCCGGCCGGTCCTGCTATAATCTGGACACCTTTCTGTGCCCTGCTTCAATTGTCAGACAATCCTTTATCGAACACGCCCGTGATGCCGATATCGCCTTAGTAGAAGGCAACCGTGGTCTTTTTGACGGGATCGATACCGATGGTTCCACCTCTACGGCCGAACTTGCCAAACTGCTCGCTTTACCTGTCCTTCTGGTACTGGACTGCACCAAATCGACACGCACAATGGCGGCATTGCTCAAGGGCTGCATGGATTTTGATCCGGATCTCGTGATTTGCGGTGTCATCCTCAACAGGGTGGCTGGTAAACGCCATGAAAACAAGGTCAGGGCAAATATTGAAAAATACTGTGGTATCCCTGTTTTCGGGGCTTTGCCAAAGCTTGATCCGGATGATTTTCCAGAAAGACACATGGGGCTTTTGACATCAGAAGAACACATGCATTCCGATGCAGCTATCCAGTCTGCCATACAGGCGGCCAGGGATCATATCGATCTTGAAAGCCTTCACGAACATATTGTCAGATTCTGCCAGGCCCAGGCTCCTGTGGAGACCGCACCATTCATAAAATCACCTTTGGAGCCTGAATTTAATACCTTGACCATTGGCGTTATCAGGGATTCCGCTTTCCAATTCTACTACCCTGACAATATTCAAGCTCTTGAAGCACGAGGTGCAAAAATTGTTTACCTGAGCCCATTGACACAGACCCGTATCCCTGAATTAGACGCTGTCTACATGGGAGGAGGTTTTCCTGAAACCCACGCCAGTGCCCTTAGTGAGAACCATGAATTCCGCGCCCGGATAAAAGCCCTTTCTTTAAAAGGTCTTCCCATTTATGCGGAATGCGGCGGACTCATCTTCCTTGGCCAGTCCCTTTGCCTGGACAATGTTATTTACCCGATGACCGACATTTTTCCGATAACCTTCGGCCTTTCAAAAAAACCGGTAGGGCATGGATATACAAAGGCAAAAGTGGTCCGAAACAACCCTTTCTACCCAAAAGGTACACATATCAGGGGACACGAATTCAGGTACTCAACAATCCTTCAATTGGATTATAGCGACAGCCAGATGGCCTTTTCCATGGAACGAGGAAAAGGTATTGCCGATAAAAAGGACGGATTTTTTATCAATAACACGTTCGGCACCTATACCCATGTCCATGCCCTTGGAACACCGGCCTGGGCACAAGGCTTTTTAAAACGAGCCGCCGCTTTCAAATTACGGTCATTAAAATAAACCGGTCACCGGCCGATCCGACTTGACCTGCCGGACAAACTGTGCTAACGCAGAGTTATAAAGCAGCATATCAATATCATGAAAAAACAAGAAATATATAAATTAACGCCAGGCATGATCCTGGCCGAGGATGTATTCAACCGGGACGGAAGACTGTTATTTTCCAAAGACAGACAGCTGTCGGAAAAAGACCTTAAAATACTTAAAATGTGGGGGGTTACACAAGCTGCCGTTCATGACGGACCTGCCGGGGAAACATTGAACAACGGCAATGTTGACACAGCCGTAGCAAAAGAGCTGTCATCATACCTGGCCCGGCGATTTTTGCGAAATGACAAGACACATCCCCTTGTCAAAACGGTTTTTTTACTATGCCGGTCCCGGTTGATCCAGCATGTAACGGACAATCCGGCCATGCTCGATCAGATCAGATCTCCAAAACCCCGAATGACCCCTGAATCATTGATCACCACAACCATAACCCCTGTGAAAGACCTGAACTCCCTTTTTCAAAACACCATTGACCTGCCTGCGTTGCCGACAATTTTTTCAGAAATCAGTGATGCCGTTCAGAACCCGGGCTGTTCAGCCAAAGATATTGCAGATATTGTGAGTAAAGACACCAGCTTGAGCGCCAAACTGCTCCAGATTGTCAACAGTGCCTATTATGGGTCTCCCAACAAAATCGAATCTTTACCTTATGCTGCAGTAGCCCTTGGTACAAACCAGATCAAATCCCTGGCCATCGGAATAAGTGTAATCAATTATTTCAAGGGAATTCCCAACCAGTGCCTTTCCATGCAATCGTTCTGGAAGCACAGTGTAGCATGTGCCATCACAGCCAGAACACTTGGCAGCCAGATTAAAGGCATCGATACCGAAAGGATTTTTCTTGGCGGGTTGCTGCATGATATCGGCCGGCTGATCCTGCTGAATCATTTTCCCGAAGCATCCTCCTGGATGCTTGATTATGCCGTGGCCAAAAAGCAGTCGCTGTATAAAATAGAACCCGAAGTTTTCAGCCTGACCCATGCCGAGCTTGGCAGTCTGATCGCAAGATCATGGCATTTTTCAGACAACCTGACAACCCTTATTCAAGATCATCACGGTCCTTTTGATGCAACTGTCAACAAGGAATCCGCACTGATCCATGTCGCCGACTGGTTGATTCATGCCCTGGAAATAGGATCCAGCGGGCAGTACCTGGTGCCGGAACTTTCCATCAGTGCCTGGGATTCTCTGGAATTGTCCCGAAGCACCCTGGCCCCGGCCATAAAACAGATTGACAGACAAGTCAATGAAACCATACAGTTTTTTTATGAATGAGCTGAATAAAACAGATATCGAAAAACGACTGGCCTATTTTGAGCAGCAGAATGTGTACATGCATCAAGCTCTGAAAACCGCCAGGGAACTGTCAGATTTTCAGGCAAGCATCAATCAGCTTGAAAGTCCTTTTCCAATCCTCGAAAAGACAAAGGAGCAGGCCCTTCAATTCATTGATTTCAAAGGCCTGTCCTTTTTCCTTGTCGATGAAGCCACTGCAGACTTCTACCTGGTCGGCTGCTGGCCTGAATCCCTTCAGGCTGATATTGAGCGGGAAGTAAACGTGTTCATAGACGATGACACCTTTTCAAGAGCTGTTTTTGAAAAAAAACCGATTACCGCCTATGCCTGCGATGGAAAAACCCAGTACCTGCTCTGTGTCATGACTACAATTTCCAGGGTCAGGGGCATGTTTGTCGGCATTCTAAACCGTCATTCAAAGTACCTTAAGGAAACCTCCCTGGAACTGTTTTCAATTTTAATGGTTCATTGTGCCAATGCCCTGGAAAGCTTTGAGCTTTACCATCAAATCAGGCGTTCAAATCAGGCCCTGGCTGAAAGTGAAAGCAGCTACAGGCTGCTGGCTGAAACTGCAAACGAACTCATTTTCAAGATTTCTCCCCAGGGTACAGTTGAATACGCCAACCGATCCGCCATTAAAACCAGCGGCTATTCAAAAGAGTCCATGTTGAATCAACCGCTTTTTGATATCATCGAAAACCTTGACCAGATTATGGATATCTGTGCCCGATACCCTTCTAAAATTTACAATACCCGGCTGATTACCCGCTTTGACAATGCAATCCCTCTTGAATTGAATGTTACACCAATTCAGAAAAAAGAACAGGGACTAACATCCTTTCTGCTGGTTGCAAGGGATATAAGTGAACGTGTTACATTTGAAAAAGAAAAAATCAACCTGAAATCCGAATTGTGGCAATCACAGAAAATGGAAGCGCTCGGGGCCCTGGCCGGAGGAATCGCCCATGATTTCAACAATATCCTGTCGGGCATTTTCGGGTACTCCCAGCTGGCAAGATCCAATATTAACGATACTGACAAGGCACTCAGAAATATTGACCAGGTAATGGTCGGAGCACAGAAGGCAACCGATCTTGTACAGCAGATCCTGGCTTTCACAAGAAAATCAGCCCAGGAAAACCAGCCTCTGAAAATATCACTGGTTATCAAGGAAGCTTTGAAGCTCCTCAGGGCATCTATTCCAAGCACCATACAGATCAAGGAAACAATCACGTCCGGATCCAGGGTGGTTGCAGATCCCATTAAAATTCACCAGCTTATAATGAACCTGTGCACCAATGCCTACCATGCCATGATGGATGACGGCGGGGTAATGACAGTGAAGCTTGAAGACACGACTGAAAAAGACCAGGTGATACTGGAAGTTCAGGATACAGGACATGGCATGCCACCCAATGTCCTGGAAAAAGTTTTTGAACCTTATTTCACCACCAAAGAAACAGGGAAAGGAACGGGACTGGGTCTTTCCGTGGTCCAGGGCATTGTCAGAGAATACAAGGGTACCATCTCCATCAGGAGTGCGCCTGACCAGGGGACAACCTTCAGCGTATCCCTCCCGGTTGCCGAACTCGAAACCGGCACGGCGGCTTCCCTGATCGCTGACAAACAGCCTCCTCCCCCGGGTACGGAGACCATCATGATTGTCGATGATGAAAGTGCATTGCTCGATTCCATGCAGAACTATCTTGAAGACTTTGGATACCGCGTTTATACCTATGCCGATCCAGTCACGGCACTGAGCGTATTTAAAAAAGATCCGGAAAAGATTGACCTGGTGATAACTGACATGACCATGCCCGGGATGACCGGTGACAGGCTGGCAGTTGAAATACTGCGGCACCGTCCGGATACTCCGGTTTTCCTGTGTACCGGCTACAGTGAAACAGTTTCAGGATCCAAGGCCCGGGAACTGGGTATCAGGGAGTATATTCAAAAGCCCATGATCTTAAGTGACCTGGCTGTCCTCATCCGTAACGCCCTTGACTGAAAAAAGGCTTCTCCCCGCAAGCGGGAAAAAGCCTTTTTCAAAAACAATTGCTATTTAATTTCTATTTAACCTCAACCGGCAATGCCGGCCCTGTTGACTAATTTCTTGGATGGCATTTTGTACAGCTTGTGGGTGCCGGTCCTTTCCTGCCCTTGGGGTCTCCTGCCTCGATATTTACTTCCTTGTGGCAATCAATGCAGTTGCCATGCATGGCATTTTCGAGAACCATGATGTCGTCCCTGTTTGCGGGATCTTTTTCGAGCTTGTCATGACACTCTACACACCTTTGGACATCATCTCCCCATGCCAGTTCCAGGGGTTTGCCGTCTTCATCATGATGGCATTCACCACAGGAAATTCCATACTCTTCAACATGTTTTTTATGGGTGAGCGTAGGGGCGTTCTTTTTATGTTCCGGGTACTCTTGTGTCTTGATTTCAAATGTATCTTCCACAGAAGTACCGGCCTGGAGCCCTGTTGAAATAAACATCATGGCAACACCCGCAGCCACCAGCAGCAACATCGTCTTTTTGCTCATAATCCGTTACACTCCTCTATTTGTATTGTTCACCATTTTCATTAACCGGCCGGCCCTGTCGAAACCACCGGCTACCGTTTCATATTCCATATACAATATGTATAGCATTCCTGTCGATATTGTCAACACCAAATCATGACAAATGCCGCTGTGATTCCTTTATTTAAACCGGAATACAAGAACAAGTATCAATCTTCCTTATCAGAAGAAGCATCACTTCGGGATTCATCTTCATCTTCATCTTCTGCCGCAGCCTCTTTCTTCCCGAACACAATGGCGCCAAAAATACTGATCTCGTAAAGGAGCATCAGAGGTGCGGCCATCATGCACTGGGTAATGACATCCGGCGGAGTTATCATGGCAGCACCTATAAAAAAAAGCAATATGGCGTACTTTCGGTTTTTACGCAAAAACGGAACTGTTACCAGTCCCATCCTGGCCATGAATGTAAGGACCAGCGGGAGTTCAAAAACAAGACCGAATGCCAGCAGCATCTTGGATGCAAAGCTTAAGTACTCTTTCATGGAAGGCATGGCCTGGATGGTTTCTGTGGAAAACCCCAGAAAAAAAGTAAATCCGTAAGGAAATACAATATAATACCCAAACAGGGATCCGACCAGGAAAAAGACAACCGACAAAAAGACAATGGGCAGCAGGTATTTTTTTTCATTCCGGTACAGTCCTGGAGACACAAACATCCAGAACTGATAGAACAAAACAGGGGTGGCGACTGCAATCCCAGTCAGAAAAGACACCTTCAAATAGGTAAAAAACGCCTCCGGGAGTCCGGTAAAAATCATTTTGGCGTCTGTACCGCTCTTGGCCATGGCCTTGACCAGGGGTGCGGTAAGCAGGGAAAAAATATCCTCCTTGAAAAAATATGCCACGGCAAATCCGCACCCCACCGCAATAAAGGATTTGACAAGACGGTCCCTCAACTCAACAAGATGCTCGGTTAACGGGCTTTTATCCTGTTGATCGGTCATTGCGCGCCACCCTCTTTGGTATCATCACCCGTATCTGTGGCATCATTACCTGTATTCGTGGTATCATTGCCAAAATCCCCGGTTCCGGGGGAATCTTTGGTCTCTTCAAAGGACTCATCTGGTTTTTCAGGGTCCCTGGGGGGCTTGGGTTCTCTGGCCTTTTTAAAATTATTCTTGACCTCATCATCCAGCGGATTTATATCCTTCAGGGTGGTTTCCATGTCTATGCTCCGTTTAAAATCCTGTGCAGACCGCTTGAATTCACCCATGGCCCTGCCAAGGGTTTTTGCCAGCTCCGGCAATTTTGCCGGGCCGATGATGATAAGCGCGATTGCCAGGATCAGCAATATTTCCGGCATTCCAAGACCAAACATACCCCATGCTCCTTTTACCCTCACTCCGGTTGTCAATAAGATTCTTGTTTATTTAGCGGAATCCTGCTCTCGTGTCAAGGTCGCAGCCGGCTGAGCCGTCGGCATCAGGCTTTCTTTTTTGCCTTTGCCGGCTGCTTTTGTGAAGAGGACCGTGAACGGCCATAAGTACGACTGCGTTTCCGGGGCAAAGGACCTTTCTTTTTACGGGGCCTGGGCAGGGTATCACCCAGGTTTGCCGGCGGGTACTCACATATGAGTTTATGGCCGAGAACAGATTCAATACCCGAAATATAAAACGAGCTCATTTCATCGGCAAAACTGACAGAAATTCCTGTTGCACCGGCACGGCCCGTCCTGCCGATCCGGTGGACATAATGTTCAGGCTCATTGGGCAGATCGTAATTGATGACGTGGCTTATACTGTCGACATGGATGCCCCGGGCAGCCACATCAGTTGCCACCAGCACTTCAATTGTGCCGTCCCTGAACTTTTCAAGCACCTGGAAACGCTTGTTCTGGGGGACATCCCCGGATAAAATACCGCATTTAACACCATACCATCTCAATTTAGATGCCACCCGCCCGGCAGTGTCTTTGCGGTTCACAAACATAAGGACCCGCGTCAGGTTCTCCTGTTTTATCAGGTTGTACACATTCTTGAATTTATCCTCTTCAGTGGTGATATATACAAGCTGATTTATGCTTCTGGCGGTCACATGTCCGGGTTCTATTTCAATCATCACGGCATCTTCTCTAGTCCAGCTGCCGGCCAGTCTCAGGACCTCATCGGTCAATGTGGCTGAAAAAAACAATGTCTGCCGCTGCTTTTTATGGGGCGTGGCATAAACTATCTTTCGCACATCCGGAATAAAACCCATGTCCAGCATCCTGTCCGCCTCATCGATAACCAGGATTTCAACCTTGTTTAAAAAAACTTTTTTCTGCTGCATGAAATCAATCAGACGTCCTGGTGTTGCAGCAATGACATCGACAAAACCATTCTTGAGACTTAACTGCTGCTCTTTGTATCCAAGACCGCCGAACAGTGACAGAACATTGACCTGCGTATAGGCAGCCAGCTGCCTGAAATCAGACTCTATCTGGTTGACCAGCTCCCTGGTCGGCGCCAGGATCAATGCCCGTGGCGACGCTTTCCTGTTGCCTGACGGCGGCGGATTATTGATAATTCGTGTAAGGATGGTGATAATGAAGCCTGCGGTTTTCCCTGTTCCTGTCTGGGCCTTTGCCGTTCCATCCTTACCGGACAAAGAACTTTTCAGCAGCTGGTCCTGGACCGGAGTGCAGTACTGAAAGTCCAGGTCGGCAATGGCGTGCATCACGGCTTCAGGCAGGTCAAAATCATGAAATCTTGTCTTGTTTTCCATGACCGGCACATCAAAGCTCGATACCTTCCACCGGGAATGCTTTTCAGGTCCAAAGGACCGTGGGGCAACCCGGGACACTTCTTCTTTCCCTGCAGTTACCGACGGGGCTGATGGGATTGACGGGGCTGAATCAGAAGGGATTTCACCCGGCGGACTGCCGGCTGCATCGTCCAAAGTTCTGTCAATTGTCTTCAAAGACTTTGGTTTTTTGTTGAAAATCCTGTTAATCAGCTCGCTGAGACAACCAAAAATCTGCTTCACTTCATATATTCCATTTTCGTCTAATCGAAAGTTAACGTTTTGCATTCAAAGAATGCTTCTACCATTTTTACAATGTAAAGGAAAAGTAAAAAAAATTGCGGCTGAAATGAAACACCTTGTATTTTGTGAATTCATGCACTTTTTGACTCTATTTTATTTTTTTTGAGAACCGCTTGAAATTATAAAATTTTCACTTGATTTTAACAAAATTTTCAGAGTATTATACAGTTTTTTTAATCAAGCGTACAAATTTAAATATCATTTTGCACTTGACATGCATGACGCAAGAGCGCGTGATTCTTATTTAGGAGGACACAATGGCTAAAATTATCCATCGGGAAGAAATGGCGCAGGGCACCATTATTCTGAACGAAATCGATGCACCCCGCATCGCTAAAAAAGCAAAACCCGGCCAGTTCGTCATTCTCCAGGCCAGTGAAAATGGAGAACGGATCCCTTTGACCATGGCAGACACAAATCCGGAAAAAGGCACGATCACCATTATTTACATGGTGGTGGGAAAATCCACTGCCGCCTTTAGGGATATGAAAATCGGTGATTCCTATTATGCACTGATCGGACCGCTGGGAAAACCCACCCACATCGAAAAAACCGGTAATGTCGTATGCGTGGGCGGAGGCACAGGAATTGCGGTACTTCATCCCATAACAAGAGCACTCAAACAGGCGGGCAACCATGTTACAACCATTGTCGGTGCAAGGTCGTATGACCTGCTGATCATGGAAGAGCAGATGAAAAAGGTTTCCGATGATTTCAGGATATGTACGGATGACGGATCAAAAGGACATCACGGATTCGTGACAGATGTGCTCAAGGATGTGCTGGAGAAAGAGGACATTTCACTGGTTGTGGCCATTGGTCCCATCCCCATGATGAAATTCTGTTCCCTTATTACAAAGGAAAAAGGAGTGAAAACCCTGGTCAGCCTGAACCCCATCATGGTTGACGGTACCGGGATGTGCGGCTGCTGCCGCGTAACCGTTGACGGCCAGACCCGGTTTGCCTGCGTTGACGGCCCTGAATTCAACGGACACAATGTTGACTATGATGAGCTTTCCCAGCGCCTTGCCTCCTATCTTGAAGAGGAAAAAACAAGCCTGGCGACCTATGAAGCATCCAAATAACCTTTACACCGCTTTGATAGATACAAAGCGTTTTTCTATACGGAGGACCAAATGGCAGAAAGTAAATCAAAAAAAGAGCAGATCCCCCGGGCATCGATGCCTGAGCAGGATCCTGACATCAGACGGAGAAACTTTGATGAAGTACCACTGGGATTGACACCTGAAATGGCGGTTGCAGAAGCCTCCCGCTGCCTTCAGTGTAAAACCCCGAAATGTGTGGAAGGATGCCCGGTATCCATAGATATTCCCGGCTTCGTCAGCCGGATTGCCGAGAAAGATTTTTCAGGCGCCATCAAAAAACTGTGGGAAAGAAGCACCCTGCCGGCCGTATGCGGCCGGGTCTGCCCACAGGAAGAACAATGCGAGGCCCGGTGTATCCTTGGAAAAAAAGGCGACCCTGTTGCCATTGGATATCTCGAGCGCTTTGCTGCTGACTATGAGCGGGAGAATGGAACAGGTGAAGTGCTTGACATCCCCCCAAAAACCGGCAAAAAGGTTGCGGTTATAGGCTCCGGTCCATCCGGCCTGACCGTTGCCGGCGACCTGCTGCTCAAGGGCCATGACGTAACCGTTTTTGAAGCATTCCACAAAGCCGGGGGCGTGCTTGTATACGGCATCCCTGAATTCAGGCTTCCCAAGGCAATAGTAGCCAAGGAAGTGGAAAGCCTTGAAAAAATGGGAGCAACCATTGAATGCAACACGGTTGCAGGGGCCACCATAACCATAGACGAGCTTTTTGCCGAAGGGTATGATGCCGTGTATGTCGGCGTGGGAGCAGGTCTTCCCCGCTTCATGAACCTGCCCGGGGAAAACCTGATAGGCATCTATTCCGCCAATGAATACCTGACCCGTGCAAACCTGATGAAAGGCTATCTTTTCCCTGAATATGACACACCCGTTGCCAGGGGTAGAAACGTGGTCGTCCTCGGGGCCGGAAACGTGGCCATGGATTCAGCCAGAACCGCCATGCGGCTGGGCGCTGATTCGGTCAAGGTGGTATACCGGAGGTCCAGGGAAGAAATGCCGGCCAGGGAAGAAGAGTTGCACCATGCCGAGCAGGAAGGTATTGAGTTCGTTCTCCTGACAAATCCCACAAGGTTTTTTGGCGACGACACCGGCCGGCTCACCGGCATGGAGTGCTTGAAAATGGAGCTGGGAGAACCGGATGATTCCGGCCGGAGACGACCGGTACCGGTAGCCGGGTCGGAATTTTCCTTTGACTGCGACCTGGTAGTGGTGTCCGTGGGTTCAAATGCCAACCCTCTTTTGACAAACACCACCCCTGATATCAAACTCAACCGGTGGGGAAATATCGAAGCTGACCCGGCCAACGGCAAGACGTCCAAAAGAGGGGTCTGGGCCGGAGGCGACATAGTCACCGGTGCGGCAACCGTGATTTTGGCCATGGGAGCAGGCCGGGCAGCGGCCGATTCCATGCATGACTATCTGATGCGCGGCTGGTAATCCTTTACAGCCGTAACCTGAAAAGCATGACAAGGCATGGCCTGCGCCGGTTCATCAACCGGCCTGGCTGTGCCTTATATACACCTTGTGATCCACAAGTGACAGCGAATCAATGTATCCTCTGATAAACTTCTGATCCCCGAATATGGATACCAGACGGATGCCATCCTCTTCCGGCAGCACCTTGTCTACAGCTTCCATAATCAGGATTTCCCGGTCATTTTCCAGGACATAGGCATTGGCTTCACACATATCATTAACTCCTAGCTAATCAATATCACAGGTCATTTTCCAGGCAGGTGTCGATCAACTCATCCACCAGCATGGGCAAAGGTGTAGAGACCAGGCCGACGATCTCGATGTTTTCCTGGGTCAGAGGGATCAGGATCTTTCTGGCATCTGACAATGCTACGGCCTCGGCAATGTCAACAGTGACTTCCCCCAGCATTGCATGGGGGATGATAATGCCTACCGGCCCTATTATGATATCGGCCCGCTTAACTGTCTGCACGATTGCATTGGTCCCGGATGCCCCCTTGTTGGCCCTTGCCTTGAGCATCTGGGCCGTGGCGATTGCATTGGTCCCCAGCGCAAGGACATCCATTGTTTCTTCGTACCGGTCCTTGAGCTTGCGGATAATGGTGGCGCCGATTCCGCCACCCTGCCCGTCAATCACGCATATGGTAATTTTTCTGTCATGTTTCATTGCATTATCCCTTTGTGCTGTCCAAGGATTCCGGGCATACATCAACCTTTTTTAAAAAGGGAAGAACCGCTTTTCTAATCTGTGCCTGGACAGCCTGAACGGTCCGGTTGCCGTCGATCACAACCACTGTCTCCTGGTTTTTCAACTTTTCAAAGGCAGCCAGGTAACTATCTCTGACCTGTGTCATGATATCCAGTCTCTCATACATGTCCAGGTGCTTGCGGTCCTTTTGAATCCGGTCAAGGCACAATTGGGGATCTGCGTCAATAAACAGTGTGATGTCAGGTTTCAAAAGATCTGAATTCACTTTATTTAACTGGATCACCCATTCCATGTCAAGATACCGGCCATGGTAGGCATAGGATGAAAAATAGTACCGGTCGCAGAGCACCACAGTCCCTTCGGCTGTTTTCTTTTTTATCCCGTTCGTTTCGTTTACAATATGATCGGAGCGGTCCGCGGCAAACAGCAGCGCGATGGTCCGCTGGTCGACAGCGATCCTTCCGGACAGCATCTCCCGGATCAATCGGCCTACCGGGCCATCAGTGGGTTCAAACGTGGTGTGTACCGGGCATCCCGTCATCCTGATCCATTGGGTAACAGCCTCTATCTGCGTGCTCTTGCCGCAGCCATCAATACCCTCGAGCACGATAAAAAGACCCTTGTGAAGACCGTCCACCACAATTCTCCCTGTTTATAAATCAATGACGCCTTTTTAAAGAAAGTTCTTTATAGCAGTTCAGCCAGGCATTGACAAGGCGGATCTGAATCCTTGAACCGCCTTTATTTTTCTTGACAGGCAGGCACATGCTCAATTACAATAATCAATGGCATAACCAGTCGTAATCTATGGCCATCTTTTGTCCATTGTCCATCACCCGGGAGGATATCATGTTTACCAAGCAGTTTCTCAAAACAAAACCGGTATGCAAAGTCAGGTTCCGCTTGTCAAAAGAACGAATCGGAAATATTGACACTGTTCACCTGGCAGGTGATTTCAACCAGTGGGACACCCGGTCCATGTCCATGAAAAAATTGAAAAACGGTGATTTTACGTATACTCTCGATCTGGAAAAAGGAAGCGAGTATCAGTTCAGATATCTTTTGAACCAGGAAAAATGGATAAATGATGAAACGGCAGATGCATATGTGCCGTCCGGATACCCCGAAGTGGAAAATTCCGTTATTTCCCTGGCACAACCGATATGATGACCTATGATGTAATTATCGTGGGTGGCGGGCCCGCCGGGCTTTTTGCAGCTTTTCACCTGCTGGAGCACGACCCCGGCCTCGAGGTCTTGATGATTGAAAAAGGGAAAAAACCCTTCAACCGCAAGTGCCCCAACCACAATCTCGAAAAATGCACCAGCTGCTCCCCGTGCAATATCCTTTCAGGTATCGGTGGCGCCGGTCTGTATTCAGATGGCAAACTAAATTTCATCCCCAAGCTTGGTAAAACAGACCTGACCCAGTTCATGGATCTTTCAAGCGCCAAAGACCTGATAGCGGAGACTGAACAGATCTTTACCCGGTTCGGCATGGACGGTCCCGTATTCCCCACCGATATGGACCAGGCCAGGCTTATCCGGAAGAAGGCAAAAAAACTCGGCATCGACCTGCTTTTGATCCGGCAGAAACACCTGGGCAGCGACAACCTGCCGGGTTACATAGCCCGGATGGCCGACTACATTGAATCCAGGGGACTGACGATCCACACGAGTGAAACGGCTGTTGATATCATCTGTGCCCATGGCCGGGTCAAATATGTCACTACGGACAAGGCATCCTACGCCACGAACAACGTGATCCTGGCCCCCGGCCGTGTCGGAGCCAACTGGGTCGCGTCAACTGCCCAAAAACACGGCATCAGCCTGAGCCAGCGCGGAATCGAGGTCGGGGTCAGAGTGGAAGTTCACAACGATATCATGGATGATATATGCAATGTGATCTATGACCCGACATTTTTTATCCAGACACCCAAATACGATGACCAGACAAGGACATTCTGCACCAATCAGGGGGGGTACATCAGCCTGGAAAACTACAACCGTTTTGTCTGTGTCAACGGGCATGCCTATTCAGACCGGAAATCATCCAATACCAATTTCGCATTTTTATCAAAAGTGATCCTGACCGAGCCGGTTACCGACAACCAGGCCTATGGCGAATCCATTGGCAGGCTGGCCAGCATCATAGGAGGCGGAAAACCCATCCTGCAGCGATTCGGTGACCTTAAACGGGGGCGGAGATCCACATGGAAACGCATCCAGAAAGGCTACATAGAACCCACCATGACCCATGTGGTATGCGGAGATATTGCCATGGCGCTGCCGGAAAGAATCCTGTCCAACCTGATCGAGGGACTGGAATCGTTGAACCAGGTCATCCCCGGGGTTTCAAACGATGAAACTCTCTTGTATGCACCGGAAATAAAATTCTTTGCCACACAGGTCCAGACAGACAGGCATCTTGAAACAGCAGTAAAAGGCATGTTCGTGGCCGGTGACGGCCCCGG
>CAYNHL010000091.1:0-14869 GCA_964397015.1 uncultured Desulfobacterales bacterium
CCCATTACCACAGATCTTGTCGAATACTCAGCCACACTTAAAAATGACCTTGAAGCCAGGGGCATCAGGTGTGATGTGGATGACAGGAACGAAACATTGAAGAAAAAAATCCGTGACGCCCAGCTTGCATATATTCCTTTCATTATCACCATAGGGGAAAAGGAAAAGCAGTCCGGTACTCTTTCTATCAGGACCCTTGACGGGAAGGTAAAAATGGGGATTTCACCTGAAGCGTTCATCGACCCCGTGCTGGCCCATATCAGGTCAAGAACCCTCGAGGACATCGATTTGAGCCTCATGGAAAGCCGATAATCCAATGATGCTTTCACGGCAGTCAAGGGCCTGGTGGCTTCATGTACTTTTTTTCATTTCTGCCGCCGCGTTCGTATTATGTCTCGATATCCGGCCTTACCCACTGGATTTTTTGATCAAGTCAGTCCCTGCCGCCTGCCTGTGCCTGCTTGTATTTTTAATGACTGACGGCATCCGGGGAAAACTGCTGGCGGCAGGTTTTTTTTGTGCCGCTGCAGGGGACATGATTCTCGAAATCGATACAGGCAGCCTGTTCGTGGCCGGGCTGACCGCTTTTTTAATCGCCCACCTGTTCTACATGATGGTCTTCACAAGGCGCCCATGCCTTACCGCCACCCGTTTGTGGACCGTTGCGGCTATGCTGGTATACGGCTGCATCCTGGGACTTTACCTGTACCCATCTCTTTCAGACATGCGTATTCCGGTTCTCATCTACCTTGTTATTATCATGGGGATGGGCGCGGCAGCAGCCATTGGCGGAAAGAATCATTTCCTGGCAATTGCCGGAGCCTGGCTGTTTATACTCTCGGATTCCCTGATTGCCGTGGACAGATTTTCATTCCCTGTCCCAAAAAGCAGCTTGCTCATCATGGTCCTGTATTACACCGGCCAGTACATGATTGCACTTGGCATGCTCAGAACCCTTCCTGCCAAAAATAATCCGCCGATCGATTCACTATAGATCATTACCGTTCACTGCCTTCGGCACAAGTATTTCGTGATGGCGGTCAATGATCTTTTTCACGACTCCTTTTTTGCTGATCCTGTCAAATGCCTTTTGAATCTTTGAAACCAAGTCTTTATCGCTTGCCCGGCCAAAGGCCATGTAAAAATCTTCCTTGAACAAAAACAATTCCTCTTTCCAGTAATCTGCCGGAAACCCGTATGTTTTCAACCAATAGGCCAAAGAGAGCCTGTCTCCGGTTGTAAGGTCGAGCCGCCTGACCTTGGGATCAGCCTTGAAGGCATTGAAAATTTCATATGAAACCGGAAAAAGGTTTTCATGTTCCACAAATCCCATAGACAACAAAAAGTGATGGGTGGATGTGTCAAGAGTGACACCTGTCCGGTACTGCCTGGCATCTTCGAGCGTATCGATATGGATATCGGTACGGGATTTCGGGCTGAACAGATACATGCGGGTGGAGAGCCCGTCCATTTTTATCCAGAAAAAACTGTCTTCGCGGCCGGGCAGCCTGAAAATGGTGTAGATCATTACATTCTTTTGTGTCATGGCTGTCTGGTATGCCCTGGCCCATGGGAGAACCTCGATCCGGCAATCCATTCGAGCCTCCCTGCAGACAGCCTTCACAATATCGGTTGACACCCCTTTTATCACGCCTTTTTCCTCGTAATTGTAGGGAGGCCAGTTTTCCGTCACTACCGCAAGGGTCTCTGCCTGTGCTCCTGTGACTGCCATAAGCCCCGCAAATAACCAGGCTGCAAAAACTTTCAATGACATGGCAGCCTCCTACCAGGGAGAACATGGAAGTGGCGCAGTGCTCTCCCTGCTGAAATACTGGTAAGGCCCGCTGTTGTCCTGCATAAGGTCCCATGCAATCACGCGAATGGTACCGCCGGTATTGGCTTCATAGTGTACAGGAGCTGTATATTCGGAAGAATCCAGAGTTGGAAGACTGCCGTCAAGCGTATAGCGGATAGAGATATCCGATACCGCCCCGCAGTCTATCGTGATCAGATAATTTTTAGACCCTACGCTAGTTCTGTCATGCAATTGTGAATCCTGGGTTATGGTAATTACCGGTTCCGGAATCCGGTTCAGCTGTTCGACCGGTATATAACTATCTGGACAATCCACTCCCGGATCCATGTGAAGGGACTGCCTGATAGCGGATAGCACTTTCCGGATTCCGGCTTTAAATGAATTCCACAAATAGTCAGTGCGCATGTCAGGATAAGGCAGGCTGATAATCGAGGTGGGATTCATTTCAAAAAATGATCCGGCAGAACCGATTTCAGAATTGGTATATCCGAGCCCGTCATACCAGAAAGCGTTTTTCAAAAGGTAGCAGATGGCATCCGGGGCAATGGCTGCATATTTTCGTATGGTAGTTTCACCGTCCGTCACCTCGTATTTTGCCAGCATATTTTCATTTTCATAGTAGGCAGTCAGTCTTTCATTGGGATTTTGTGGATTTCCATAGGTCACCATGCCGTCAGACTGGTCGCCTGATGTTGTATGAATGTCACTGACAATGCCGCTGAACAGCTCGAAAACAGGCTTGGATATAATCCTGGACAGGGAATTATCCTTTAGCTGTCCCAGGGGCGGCATCAATGTCATATAGGCATCCGCAGGACTGGCGGCCTTTGACATGACTTCGCCTACAGCCTTTGACCTGCTGATGCCGTACTGCGGAAGATTCCAGATTGTCTTAAGGGCTTTTCCGGTCATTTTATACAGGGCGAATCCGGCCACATCCTGGTATTCTTTTTCATGATCCGCCATAGCGTCGGTAATGAATTTTTCGGCCTCTTCCGGCGTATCGGGATAACCCACCATTGAAAAATGGGTCGCAATATCTCCCCTGGCGGCAACCACCAATGCCCCCATGGGTATGTTATCACTTGCAAAAACCGTCATGTTCAGCTCGGCAACAGACCGCCCTACTGATGCGGCGTCGATGATAAAATTCTGCTGTTTGAACGCAATGATCATCGGAACAGCCACATTCACCGCACCTATTTCCCCGAACAGAACCCCCCGGTCACCATCATCTTCCGGATTTTCATCTAGTGACATCAGGTCATAGAATGCATTCTCTCCACAGGAAAAATCCGGGTGCTGCAGCATTTTTTCCGGTGCGAACAGCTCGGCCACAAAAGCGAGAGAACAGTCATCCGGTATATCGCCTGCGCGATACAGTGTTATGGAAACACCTGGTTGGGTAATCCCGCTTTGTTCAAGAAATTTCAGGGCCAGGTTTTTGGATCCACCGCCACCTGACGAAAAAACAGTGGCGCCCTGGATAATATTCCTGAAATCCTTCGGATCATTCAAAATCTGCATTAAAATAACTCCTTAAATATCCAGTTTATTTCAACGCAATTATCCTATACCAATCCGATTTGTTTTTTCAACAAGAAACAGGATAAAACTTTTTTTATTCAGTAATTAATTTGTGAAATTCTCCGTCTTTTATTACACCGACTATGGTCTGTTCAAAATCTTGAAGTATCGAAATATCTTCAAGGGGGTTGCCGTCCACCAGAATCATATCTGCTCTCTTGCCAGGTGTAAGCGAGCCTGTTTCGTCATCCATGCACATCATCCGGGCATTGACTATAGTTGCAGACTTAATTGCATTATAAGCACCCAACACCCGTGCCTTGAGTTCAAGTTCCAAAGCTTTCTTTCTTTTTTGATCAGGCCCGAGGATATCACTGCCCGATCCGATCATGCAGCCTGTTTCGAAAGCTATTTGCAGGCCTTCATAGGATTTCTCTTCAGCCTGCCTGAGTTTTTCGATAAATCTGTCCGGGAGGACATTATTTTCAGCTTTCCGGCAGGCAGTATGATAAGCAGACAGAGTTGGCACAAGATAGGCTCCGGCCTTTTTCAACTCCATTGCCCCTGCCCTTGACATCAGATTGCCGTGTTCAATTGTTCTGATACCTGCATTGATGGAAGTAATGACAGATCTGTCTGAATAACAATGTGCCGACACATAAGTGCCGCAGGATTGTGCTTCCCAGACGATTGCACGGAGCTCTTCGGGTGAATACTGCGAGTTCTCGATTTTATCAGTTGGAGACATACATCCTCCGCCGGCCATGACTTTTAAAAAATCAACACCCTGCCTGAGCTGTTCCCTGGAAGCTTTTCTTACGTTATCCACTCCGTCTGCGACAATCCCGTGAAAAGTGGCCGGTGATCGAACCGGTTCAAAAAGTTCTGCAGACCATCTTCCATCACCATGTCCACCGGTCATGGACAGGTGACGACCGGAAACTTTAATCCTCGGACCCTGAATTATGTTTTCCTCCAAAGCAGTCCTGAACCCTGGGTCAGCTCCTCCGCAATCCCTGACAGTGGTAAACCCCTGATCAAGATCAGATTTTAAAACATCAAGTGCTTTTATGGTCATCAAGCTGACAGGATCTTTTCTCATCTGAAGATCAATATCCGGCTCGGAGCAAATGATATGAACATGGGCATCTATAAGTCCAGGAAGAATAAATTTGCCATCCAGGTCATAGACCTTTGCACCCTCGGGAAAAGTCTCTTCCTGCCAGTCAAGAACCGCTTTGATCAAGCCTTTATCAATGACAATACTTCCCCTGAAAGGAGTATCACTGATACAGTCAAGGATCATTGCATTTTTAAGCACTTTCATTTTGCTAAAGCCTTTGCATCATATTCTTTGTTACATTTACTCATTGCATCAGAAATAATCTGCTTTACCTGTGCCCTGTAATCGTCAGGGACAGGCAGACATCCAAGCCCTGCAAGGATAGGCCTGACATACGCTTCAGTCGGAGAAAAAGCTCCACTCGGAGTTGGTATGACATAGGTCTGGGCAGGTATAACTTCTCCCTTGTCGCTGGTCAAATTGATATGCATGCTTGTCCATAATCCATCTCCATGACCAGAAAGTTTCTCCAGATCCAGGAGCTCCTTTTTCGGCATTTCATACAAAATTCCATACATGATATTTCCTGGACAGGACTCAAGATCACATCCCCCCTGATCGGAATTTTTCTTGCAGAAAGAAAAGGAAAGCTTGTAGTCTTTAAGTTTCATAAGCCCCAGCGACTTTGCCGACGGACACAAACGATTCATCTCATTGATGTCAAGAAGCGTTCCATAAGCAAAATAAACCGCGGTATCTTCAGAATTCATTTAAACCGTCCTCATTTTTAGTGTTTAGTGTTCATTTTCCACGTATCTGCCTTTAAGGCACGTTTTCTGATCTGTTCGACTTCGGTGTGCCTGTGGCAGGCAGCCCTGTGATTCTTTGCTACTTCAATAAACGCAGGTTCCTGCCTAAAACATAACTCATAGCTGAAAGGACATCGGTCAGCAAACCGGCATCCGGTAAGATTCCCTTTCAGATCGGGAGGAAAACCAGGGATTGAAATCAAATCAGATGTCAGATCCTTGATATTCGGAAAGGAATTTTTCAATCCCATTGTATAGGGATGAAAACTGTTTTTAACAAGATTATAAGTGGTCCCAATCTCCATCATTTTCCCACCATACATAACTCCTATTCTATCACAGTTTTCAATCACCAGAGCAATATCGTGGGTCACAAGAAGCATTGAGAAACCCAACAACTGCTGGAGATCGCGGATGTTTTTGAAAATCTGATCCTGAACAATTACATCGAGAGAAGTCGTCGGTTCATCCGCAATGACAAGATCCGGTTCCAAAATCAGGCTCATTGCAATGATGGCCCTCTGTCTCATTCCACCACTGAACTGATGGGGAAATTCCTTGTGTCTGTTGAAACTGACACCTACAAGAGAAAACATTTTTTCAATTTTTTTCAAAGATTCTTTCCTGGATGTTCTCTGGTGTACTTTCAGGGTTTCATGGATCTGGTCACCGATTTTATAAACAGGGTCAAGTGCATTCATTGCACTCTGTGTGATCATTGAAATCTCCTGCCAGCGAATTTTTCTCATCTCGTATTCAGATAACTTCAACAGGTCCTGTTCTTTAAACAGGATTTCTCCGTCCATCACCGCGGCATTTTCCGGCATTACCTTAATGATGGTTTTCAATAATGTTGACTTTCCGCATCCTGATTCTCCGACAAGGCCGAAGTTTTCTCCTTTATCGATGTGAAAAAAAATATTTGAAAGTGCCTGGATATTCTCATTTTCAGTTTTATAAATAGTGCTTAAATTTTTAATATCGAGCAGTCTGTCTTTCATCTCAGCTTATTTCCCTTATATGTTACCACTTTTTCAATCTGGGATTTACCATTTCCTCATAAGCACGGCCGATAAAATATACTGAGGTTACAAGAAACATTATGGCGGCACCTGGGGGCAGTACCCACCACCAGGCTTTATAAGACATTTCAGAAGCAAAGGCCATGTGAATGATGGTCCCCCAGCTTAAAACCTCGGGATCACCAAAACCTAGAAAACCGATACTGGCTTCTGTAATGATTGCCCAGGCAAGTGCAAAAGCGACGTTGACCAAAGCTACAGGAAGGATGTTGGGGGCAATTTCCAGATAAATTATTTTAAAATCCGAAGCACCTGAAACCTTGGCTGCATCGATAAATGGCCTTTCCTTCAAAGACAGCACCTGGGAACGAATTACCCTGGCCATGGATCGCCACATGATTATCGCCATGGCAATAATGATTGTAAAAAGGCTCTTTTCCCAAAGAGAGAGGACAACAATGATAAAGGGCAAAAATGGGACTCCCATAAAAATATCTGTTATTCTCATTAAAAGATTATCAATCCAACCGCCGTAATAGCCCGAGATTAAACCGATATTCACTCCTATAAAAATGACGGCAAATGCAGTTGAAATTCCAATTATGAGGGCCGGGCGAGCGCCCCATATTATCTGGCTGAGAACATCCCTGCCGAGGATCGTCGTCCCTAAAAGGTGATCTGTGGACGGAGGATTTAATTTCATCAATCTGTTATCTGAATCATAATGTTTCTGCATCGGTTTATAAGGCGAGCAAACCGGTGCAAAAGTTGCTATGATGACGCATAGAAAAAACATGACTAGTCCGGCCATCCCCAGCTTGGATTTAGCTACAAATTTCAAAAAACGTCTGAGCACGTCAGCCTCCATGGTACCTTGAAAAGCTATTCATATACAATTCTGGGGTCTAAAATTCCGTAGAGCAGATCAGCTATAAAATTCCCTAAAATAGTCAATACCGCAATTAAAAGAAAACAGGCCTGAACCACGGGATAATCGTTTCGCGTGACAGCTTCCACCATCAGAAGACCCAGTCCCGGCCAGGAAAATACAGTTTCAATAACTACAGAGCCGGCAACAGCCCATCCCAGGATCAAGGGAAGCGTAGTGGCTATAGGAAGCAGCGAATTTCGCATGGCATGTTTGAAAATGATCCTTTTCTCTGTAAAACCCCGCATTTTGCAAAGTTCGATAAAATCCTCACCAAAAGTTTCCAGCATGCTGCTGCGCATTAAAAGCAGCGGGAAACAAATATTATAAAGGGTAATGACCAGGAAAGGCAGTGCCAGGTGATGAAAAAAATCAAGGCTTAAATATTTTTCAAGATTGCTTGCCCCGTAATGCATGCCAGGTGTAACAATATGACCCAGAGGAAAAATATCCAGATGGACAGAAAAAACGAAGATGGACAGCATCCCGATCCAGAAGACCGGTGCAGACTGTATCGCAGTAGAGGTGATAACAGTTCCGATTTCGATCTTTCCACCTCTCTTCCAGGCAATTAATGCACCGGCAAATGTTCCGAAAATATACGCGGCAAGCATGGAAGGCAGTATGAGCAACAATGTATTGAGCATTCTTCCACTGATCATATCGCTTACAGCTTTTGAATGCTGGAATGAAAAACCAAAGTCCAGCATGGAGGTATTTTTTATATATGTCAGATACTGTATAAATAGAGGTTTATCCAGGCCATACTGTTTTTTCATGGCCTCCTGGGCTTTAGGGTACATGGCCGAGCTGATTACAGTCATGGTAGGATCACCTGGAAGCATTCTGAACATGAAAAACATCAATGATGCAAGGATGAACAGGGTCAAAAGCATAAAAGACATTCTTTTCAATATGTAAATTATCATTGCTTTCTTTTCCCTCCAACCATGTGACAGGCGCAGTGCTGATCTCCGACAGCCAGCAATTCCGGCTCTGTCTTAAAGCAGATGGATTCTGCCCAGGGGCATCTAGGTGAAAACCGGCAGCCTTCCGGAATATCGACAGCGCTCGGGATTGCCCCCTTAATATTGACCGCCTCTCTTTTGATATCCGGGTCAGGAACAGGAATCGCCGAAACAAGTGCACGGGTATAAGGATGTTTGCTGTTATTAATCACCTGTTCCACCGACCCTGTTTCGACAATTATTCCAAGGTACATGATGGCAATCCGCTGGCAGATATGACTGACGGTTGCAAGATCGTGGGTGATATACAGCAAGGAAAGCTTTTTAAGTTTCACCAGATCCCTTAAAAGCATCAATACCCCTGATTTTATAGAGACATCCAGCATGGAAATAGGTTCATCTGCCACCAGGAATTCAGGTTCCAGGATAATTGCTCTGCCGATGCATAATCTTTGCCGCTGACCGCCGCTCAACAGATGAGGATATTTGTCGAGATAATCCGATGCAGGAGTCAGTCCAACCAGTTCCAGTGTTTGAATGGTTTTTTCCCTGATCTGCTGTTTGGTGAAAATCCCTTGGTTTATGATAGGCTTTGAAATGATTTTACCAACCTTGTGCTGGGGATTTATTGATCCGTAAGGATCTTGAAATATCATCTGGATTTTTCTATAAAATTCTTTTTTATTCTGTTTTTTCAAAGCCTGATGATTTATGTGGTTAAAATTTACTTCACCGCCGGTCTGGTCCTCAAGACCGACCAGTATACGTCCGATAGTGGATTTGCCGCATCCGCTTTCCCCGGCAAGCCCCAGAACTTCACCTTTTTGGATTTCAAAAGAAACCCGGTCGACAGCTTTGATATATTTCCCCCTTGATCCGGAAAAGAGTGACCGTATTCCAGAAACAACGGGGAAATATTTTTTTAAGTTATTTACTTTAATCATTTTTTAATTCGGGAAACAGAGCCTGCCGTTTTCATCCCACTGAAAACCGGCATCCCTTAATATCTGCCTTGCTTTGTCCAGGTTGTATTCAGGTGCAGGCAGACTGCTGTTGTGCCAGAATGAATTAACCGGTGTAATTGATGATGCACTCAGCCCTGCAAAGCCATCGTTAAGTTCATCAATAATTTTCTGGTAGGGAACGGCGAATGAACACGCCTGCCTTAATGCTGTATGCTTGAAGACAGGTTTTGAAGTGTTATATCTTACCGCTGTGTATCCGTTTGTCTTCACTTCAAACAAACGCAGGTTTTTATCGTTTCGAAATTCTTTCACAACCGCAGGGGGAAGGGACTGAATGTTAATATCAATCATACCTTTTTTCAATGCCGCATTAACAAGTTCCCTGGTACCGAAAACGATAAACAGCAGATCAGATTTAGGTTGAGTGAAATGGTTCCTGTTGGCCTTGAGCATAAACTCTTCGGCTTCTTTCCAGTATTCCATGACGAACGGGCCGCTGCCCACAACCGGTATGCTTGAATAATCCTGTGGCTTTGCCAGTTCGTTTTCTTTGATAACGTTTTCCCATACGTGTTTCGGTATGATAAAAACCTGTCCAAGCGTATTCATGATAAACGGTGCAAATGGTTTTTCAAGATTGAACCGGAGATTGTAGCTGTCAATGATTTCGATATTTTTGATCGGCGTTAGATATTTTAAAAAATAGGCAGCCTCCCATTTTTTCATAAAATCATAGGAAAACTTGACATCTTCTGCAGTCAAGGGTTTTCCATCTGAAAATGCCAGATTTTTTTTCAATTCAACATCAACGGTCAACTGATCGACGGATGTCACTTTGTCTGCGGCCCACATTTCAATTTCACCTTTTGGGCCAACCTGTACAAGCCTGTCATAAACCATCCGGAGCATTTCAAAATCATCTGACTGAATGGCTGCCAGAGGATTCCAGGTTGATTGATCAGAGATTCGGCCGACTTTCAGGAATTTGACTCCATCTTTAGGCTCAAACCGTATCTGATTCCAGATGGACCGCAGTCCGTCAGGGGCGTCCACATAGTCCAGGTCCATGTTGTTGATATTAATTCCCATATTTTCAATTGGATAATTGACGACGGTTTCCGGCTGCTCTTTTTTCAAAATAGCCTGCATTTCATAAACCAGCTCCCTTCGTTTTTCAGGGTCGTAAATTTCAAGCTGCTTTTCCCCGATTTTATCAAATTCATCATTTTTCCATTCACCGACATTCCAATTTCCTGGTGCAGAATGCTCTGAATTAAACTGGGAATTGGTAAAAAAATCAGGCTCCATTCTGTATGGCAGGCCGGACAGAACTGAAATGACACAGTCAAATTCGTGAGTCTTGAACCATTGATTCAAAAGGGGATTTGGAAAACTTTCAGGCCTGATTTTTACCTTTAACCCGAGCTTTTCCCATTCCTCGGCAATATAATTGCTGGTTTCAGAATAAATCATAAATTTTGCCGGAACCCATGTGAGAAAATCAATTTCCGGAACAGGCTTCAAATCATCCGCAAATGAAGCCGCTGCAAAAATTCCGGATAACAAAAAAAACAAAACACTTAAAAATTGTATCATCTTCATTTTCTTGATCATGGAACCCCCCTGATAATTAGAATTTTTTTCATCATGGCTTATCGTAAAGCCTCTTGCCTTGAAAGAAGCTAAAATAATAATTATATAATGTCAACAGAAATATTTAATAGATATAGATTATTTATTCAAATGCATTTAAACTTTTTATTCAGACTGCTCAATAATGTACCCAACAACTTTAAATACAGAGAAAAATCGATATTATTGATCCTGTCTTTAATTTGAAATAAGGTGTTCAAGATATGAGATGAGAGAGCTTTTTTTCTTGAATTCTTCCATCTTTGAATTGAAAAGCACTTCAATTTCCTCTCTGTAATTCTGGATTACGGCATTGTTGTCTGTCGTGAAACCGCTCAGCCTCCCGGAACGTCTGCCCCGCTTGAGATGCCTGGGCCAGAATACAATGAACAGCTTATCAGTATCTTTGCTGGATTCGCTGGTCTGTTTCAGAGTAAAGGATGTGGTCGGGCAATGGTTGATAATAAAAAAATTAAAATTTTCATACTTTTTCAAAGCTGATATTATCAGCTTGATATGTTCATCTCTATATTTCTTTTCAATCGGATCATCACAGTTCAATATATAATCTTCAAGGCAGTCTTTACAGATAAACTGAGTGTAAGAATTCTCACCGCTTCTTTCCAGATTATCATAAAAAACACGATTTCGTTCGCTGTTGATTGCCTCTACAAGCTCGTTGTAGAGCGCATGCCTTGCCACATTCATCCTCTCTGAATACTGCCGGAACCCTTTAGGATACAGGCAAAAAGTGGGTTCAGGATATAAAACAGTCAAATCCCCATCCAGCCTCTCGGCCGACAATATGGCCAGTTCAAGTGGAAAACCATTTTTAAGCGGAAGCAGCGCAGTTGATTTCATCTTTAATTTTGACATTTCCAGAACAGTTGAAATATCGTCTGACGAAAAAGGGGTTCTGTCAAAAAAATTGAGAAGCTTGTCAATTTCAACCAGGTTGAGGCTTAGTGCCAGACCAAAAGCAATGAGCTTTTCTCTGCGGACACTTACAAAATTTCCATTTTCAAGCTGCTTGATATATGTGTTGGAAAGACCTGAAATCGCGGCAATTTGATTTCTAGGTTTTGTGCTCTTGGAAAGAAGATCTCCAATGTAGGCTATTATCTGTTTTTTTTTATCTGTCATAAAACCTGCTGTTTTTTTTGATCTTTGGTTATTTTCTTTACAGATATTCCAAAAATTACAATTTGTCAATCATAATTATTTAAATACATTTAAACAATTGTTTTACTCAAGCCTTTAATCATTTACCATCTTTATTCTTGACAAAAAGCATCTTTGTGACCTACGGTGGAATGTTTGGTCGTATAAATGGGGTCAGGCTTGGATTATTGCGTTTTTGCCCCTTGACAGGAAACAATTTTTGATAAAAACGCAATAAAACAGGCCAGACCCCGGGCATCATCGTTGAAGCCTGAAAGTTGAATATAAAAAGACAGTGATAGAAAAAACAATACGGAGGAATGTCATGACCCAGATAGCTCTTATCAGATGTGAAAAAAATGAAGACAGATGTCCGTTGACCGCCTGTTTCAAATCCATGCAGGAGACTGTTCAGGGATTTGCCGCATATGACGACTGCACACCTGCCGGAGTGTTCACCTGCCGGTGTCCGGGAGACAATGCAGTTCAACTCGGGAAAATTCTTAAATCCAAGGGCGCCGAAGCCATTCATTTCTGCACCTGCACCTTTGCCCAAAAAACAGACCAGGGATGGGAAACCGGCAACGGTTTTTGCGACCACTTAGATCAGATCATGGAATCGGTGCACCAGGCGACAGGGCTTCCCTGTGTGAAAGGCACCGCGCATCTGCCCGGAGGATATGACGTCGAAACCATTGGATAAAAAAATTTTCGGACATATTGTCATGCCTTTGTTTAAACATAATCAGAAAATTAAAAAAATTGAGGAGATAATTAATGCGTGTCACTGAATTGTACAAAAATAAACAACCTGTAATATCAATGGAGTTTTTCCCTCCACGAAATGAAAAAGCCGCTGCCGGTTTTGGCGCGCTGATCGATGACCTGTCTCAACTTCAGCCGGATTACATGTCCGTGACCTTTGGCGCCGGAGGGTCTACCCGAGATGGTTCCTACCAGACAGTCAAGCAGATCCTGATAGACAAAAAGCAACCCACCGTTGCCTATATCGCAGGATACGGGCTGAGCCCCGATGAAATCAGTGAAGTGCTCGATGCATACAAGGAATTGGGGGTGGAAACCATTTTCGTGATAAGGGGTGACCAGCAGAAAGGGACCGACTTCAATCCCCACCCTGACAGCTTCAGCTATGCTTCCGACCTGATCTCATTTATCAATGACCGCTACGATTTCACACTTGGCTGCGCCGGTTATCCGGAAGGTCATATCGAAGCCGAAAGCCTTGACAAGGATATCGAATTTTTGAAACTGAAAGTTGACAATGGCGCCCAATACGTCGTGGCCCAATATTTCTACGACAATTCCTTTTTTCTGGATTATGTCGAAAAGTGCCGGAAAGCAGGCATCGATGTCCCCATTATCCCCGGCATCATGCCTGTATACACTGTAAAACTGACAAACATATTGTCCAAGGTCTGCGGAGCCACTATAACAAAAGCACTGCGCGACAAGCTGGATAACGTGGATGCAGAAGACAAGGATGCGGTACTCAAACTCGGCATCGATTTTGCCGTCGATCAGTGCCGCGGACTTCTCAAGGCAGGTGTTCCGGGACTTCACATCTACACGATGAACCGCAGCAGATCGACAACCGCTATTCTCAAGCAGCTAAAGCAGGAAGGATTGCTGTAAAAAAGGATTGATCGATATCCGCCACCAGGGTAACTGCTTTTGCTGAGGCTTTTTTGAAAAACAGGGTTGAAAAACCTGCGGCAGGCCGTGTTTAAAATACTTGTGCGATCAGATCAAAAGATGATTCCGGAATGAAGCGAAAATACATAAGCCCGCTCATTATTTTGGTGGCGGTACTCATTTTGTGGTTGAGTTTTTTACCATTTTTCCACGAAGTTTTCTTTTCAAAACTGTTTTACATGCCGCTTGTCGGCACTGTTGCGGCCATAGTTGCCAATATCACTCCTGCAGCAGCAGGAATTATTTATTTTCCCATATTGACTCACCTGAGCATGGCCCCTGTTACCGTATCCCAGTTCAACCTGATCATCCAGGCCTACGGCATGGGACTTGGCACATTCCGGTGGTTTCTTTTCAACAGGAAACTCTTTGTTTTCAATGTGATCCCGATCGCCATTTCTGGCGGATTTGCAGGAGAAATTGTAAGCATCGTTATTTTCCCCATTAAAAACCCTGAACTGCTGACTCTGATTTTCAACTGTATTGCCTTTGCCTTTACACAGGTGATTTTTTTCTCTCTTTTGAGGAATGTACAGTATCCCAACACAACGTTAACCTTGAACGGCTTCAGGCGCCTGGTCATGTTCTTTTCCGCATTCATCGGAGGTTTACTGTGCGGCTGGATAGGATTCGGCATAGATACTATTTTTTACTTTATCATGACAATCATGTTCCGGATCAATCCGGCGGTTTCCATTGTAACCAGTATATCGATCATGGCTATAATGTCTTTTACCGGCACAATTCTGAATGCGATTTTTCAAGACGTTCCTCTGGCATTATGGTTCAGCGCCATCCCCGGGGTAACGGTCGGCGGACTTTTCCTTGCAGCCTATGTAGCCGTCCGGATGGGAGCCAGAAACATCCTGCTGCTGTTCACATTTTTTCTGAGCATCGATTTCTTCGTGGCATTATGGACTCAACAGACCCTGCCTATGAGTGAAACCATCCGGAAAGTGATAATCTACGGCCTGGTTTTTTACCTGCTTATCATTCATGTCAAAATTTTCAGAAAACAATCAAAACATATCGGCACATCTCTGGGCAAATTTGACTCAGACCAAAATTGATGTAAATTCTTCTCTTACTATCCATATGATAAATCTCAATACCCCCCCCAGGACATAGTACCGGATCTGGAACGAGGGCTTGGTGCTGGATTTTTCCGCGGCAATGATTGCCACTTCTTGGGCAAGTTGTCATATATTATTCAATGTCATTAACTTAAGCGCAATTTTTAAGGCTAACTGGCTGAAATTATAATA
>CAYNHL010000092.1:0-14584 GCA_964397015.1 uncultured Desulfobacterales bacterium
AGACCGATGGTTGCCATGGAGGCGATGGTCGGGGCAAGGGCGGATCGCAGCGCGTCCCGGAAAAAAGGATTCAGCGCTTCTGCCAATGCTGCCCCGTATGCCAGCGACTGATGATACGCTTTTTCATTTGTGTGGATGGACTGATAAAAATTGTTGAGCCCGATGATGTCGGCCCGCAGGCAGTTACCCAGAATCATGCCTGCCAGCGGGATGACGTACTGGGCCTCGAACCATCCGGGCAGCCTGAGAATGATGCCGGTAAAAAATATCATGGGCAGCAAGGTGCCCACCAGCAGCGCGATGAACATCGGCAGCACAAAACGCTTCAGCTTCAGGCGGCAGCCTTTGAGAATAGACAGATCCGCTACCAGGATCATTGCAGTTACCCATGCAAGGTTTAAAAAAGGGTTGTTCAATTTAAACACCACCTGCAGATACATTCCGACAAACAGCAGCTGTACGGTCATTCTAATTACAGCCACCGTTGTTTCCTTGATCATGCCCACCCGCAGATACAGCATGACGGCCAGAGGAAAAATCAGCAGCAGATACCCGCCGGCAAGGCTCAATAAACTGATATCAATAATCTGGTTCATCGGATTTTTCCTTTACGTCTTCTGGATCTCTTTTATGTCAACGACCCGGGTGGCAAATCCCAGCCATTCGGTATCATGGGCCACATAGGCGATGTGACGTCTTTTCTGCCAGATATTGTGACGGGTGACGGGTTCGCACAGGATCGTGATGGTTCCGGAATCGGGCATCACAAGGCCCAGTATGCACCTGAGGATCGTGGATTTTCCGGAACCGGATGGACCGGTCAGGGTCACCTTGTCCCCATGAAACAAGCTCAAAGACAGGTCTTTCAACACCGGCTGCCCGTCAAAGGACAGATGCAGCCGGTTCAGATCAAGCGCTTTTTCATTCATTCGTCTGAGATTTTATGGAAATGGTTGTCTGCATGGAGTTCCCGTTTTGTTTATTGATAAGTTTTATTCAAAAAAATATGGTGAATGGAAACCGGCGATTATCTCAAATCGCATTATTCCATGAGCTTTCAAGGCGCACTCCCAGCATTGCCCTATCCTCCAGACTGGTAACCGGATGATACCATTGTGGTATGAAATAGCAAGAGGGATATGTTGTAAAATACCCCAAAACGGGCGGTTCGGGGGTCGCCTATATCACGAAAAAAGGAGGCGCAGTTTCCACCTTAATGGAACATCCCCGGTATTTGCGCATAAGGGCATTTTTTTCTATTGTATTGACACATAATCCGTGTACACTTATAATGTATTAAATCTGAAATGGAGGGTTTATTATGCCTAATATTACGATTTCTTTGAATAAGGAGTTGTTGGATTCCGGGCGTGAATATGCCAGAAAGCACAATACATCAATGAATGCGTTGATTCGTAAAATGTTGGAAGAAACTGTGAAGTCGCAGTCGAAAAACTGGCTTGACGTGTGCTTCGAATTGATGGACAGGGCTAATGCCGATTCTAAAGGCAAAAAATGGAAACGGGAAGATCTGTACGATGTCTAAAATTTTCATCGATACGAACATCCTGGTTTATGCACTGGATGTGAATGAAAAGGAAAAACAGGCCCAAAGCCGTTCCTGCCTGAAAACGGTGCTCAACGGAAATCGGGGCGTCATTTCCACCCAGGTGATACAGGAATTTCATGTGACAGCAACCAGGAAACTCGGTGTCGATAAGCTTATCTCAAAGGAAATCATCCATTCATTTTCAAAATTTGAAATTGTGCTGATTACGCCTGAAATTATCGACAGAGCCATTGATTGCCAGATCATTAACCGGTTATCCTTTTGGGATGCTTTGATCATGTCTGCTGCTGAAAGTGCCCATTGTGAAACCATTTGGACCGAAGATTTAAACGATGGCCAGATAATCCAGGGTATCAGGATAGAAAATCCCCTGAATCCCTGATTCGGCGGCTTGTGTTCTGGTCCATCCGCCATACAGCTCTTTCAAAGAGCCTGCAATTTTGTCCGTCCTGCCATCAGAAAACAGGTGATTGAATATGGAGAATAGCTGTTGAGGGAGGTGCTGAAAGATGTCCCATTGATAGGAGCCTGATCAGTGCCGTTCTTTCTTTGAAGGTTTATCACCTGATTGCCAGAAGCAAGTATGGCCTCATGGTTCAGATACTGGTGGCTTGTTAAACAGAAATGAGCTGCTTGAGTTAAAATGAAAATAAGGAGTAGAAAATGCGAGTGATTAAACTCAGTGAAACCAATGAATTTAAGCCAGGCGTCATGAACCGGTTTTTTCTGGTCGAAAATTCCGAGTTTTTTAAAATTATCAATTTCAACCTGGATGCCGGGGTAATTTTTCCGGTTCATTCTCATGATCTCGATGGTGAATTGTCTATCCAGGTTCTTGAGGGAAAAGGCTGGTTTCTCGGAGAAAACGATAAGAAAACACCAGCAGAGACAGGGGATATTCTGGTATCGGAGATCAGGGAGCCCCACGGGGTCATGGCTGATACGAAAATGAGAATCATTGTTACTATTGCGCCGCCGATTTGATGAAAAAATAAGATGCACCTGATTTGGTGATAATAGGCCCTAAGGCCTCCTGACCAATCGGTGTTTCACCAGCTTTTTGTCAAAACTGTAGGTCAGTTCACATCCGGATGACCGGTTGCAGAACACAATAACGTAATCGGCAAAATCGGCAGGCCCTTTTTTGTATGCGGAGAGGGCCGATGAAGCAATATGAGCATTTTCAACTTCCAACTCGCGGGAAAACAGGATTTGCTCCAAGGCGTTTGTCACCAGAGATTTTTGATACCCATATGCGCCGCGCAACACCCAGACGAGTTCACATAACACAATAAGAGAGATTCGGCCGGGTTCTTTTCTGGTGCAACTGGATTCAATCAGGCGATTGGCACGCAGGGACTGTTCTGGATCGTCCTGGGTTAGATAGCGGACCAGAACATTTGTATCCAGGCCTATCATGATTTTTCCGCCCTTTTCAGGATGGCGTCTTCCATTTCTTCCAGAGAAACCGGTTTGGATGGTTTGGGAAGCATCCCCTTGAGCTGACTGACCGGTATATGCTTTGGCACCAGCTTCACACCCTGATCATCTTCAAAAATAAATTCAACCCTGTCTCCTGCGGAAAGACTGAGTTTTTTCCGTAAGTCCTTGGGTAATGTTATCTGGCCTTTGCTTGTCAAAGTGGCATGCATTTTACCCTCCTTTTTCATTTCCTTACTTAAAAGTAAGATTTTTCTGCCATATTGTCAAAGGATTTGTCCAAGATGTTCGGAGAAAACAATAAGAAAACACCAGCAGAGACAGGGGATATTCTGGTATCGGAGATCAGGGAACCCCACGGGGTCATGGTTGATACGAAAATGAGAATCATTGTTACTATTGCGCCGCCGATTTGATTTACTCATCAAATTATAATATTTTCTTGACATGTTTTTATTTGTCATAGTAGGGTTTATCAAGAAGTAAATATAGTTTACCCCTTTTTTACTAATTACTGCTCATTCAAACAGCGGTTTTAAAAAGAATTTCATCTTTAATCGTTAAAAAAGGAAGGCTATGAAAAAACTTATCAAACCCGCAATTTTGGTCAGTATCGGTATTATCATCTCTTTTCCAGTATTCAGCCTGACCTACTACACAATGGTAAGGACTTCAACGCCGGACTTTTGTGTATCCTGCCACGAAATAAGACCCGCCTATAACGCCTGGAAAACATCCACGCATGTAAATAACGCTCAAGGCTTTACCGCTGACTGTATGGATTGTCATCTGCCTGCGCCTCAGGACACACTGAACTTTTTTTATACCAAAACAGCACACGGTATCAAAGACGTGTTTGTTCATTTTGTGTATGGAACTTATGATCGTGAAAAGAGCCGGGAGCATGCTTACGAAACTTTTAAAAATGCCCAGTGTCAGAAATGTCATCGCAATATACTTTATCTTCCGGAAAAAAGGGGAGCGATGCTGGCTCATCGTTCAGTTTTATATCCAAAAACGGGTTACGAAAAAAAATGTGTGGACTGCCATAGAGATCTGGTCCATGTGGACAGCGAAGTATATAAATACAAACAGAACCAGCCGCCTTATAAAGGGTTGGGTATTTAAATCAATAAACGATGTGATGACTTCAAATATAGAAACAGGGGGAACCATGAAAAAGATTGTACTTGTTCTTTTGTTGGCGGTATCATTCATAGGTCTTTCAGCATCTGTAACCCTCAGTGCGGATGTCCAGGCCAACCTGCCGAAACTCAAAGAGTTCAGGATTGAACGATCCATGCCTCCCGAGGCCATGGCATGTATTGAATGCCACAAAAAACAGCATCCGGGTATCTTTTCGGACTGGGCCGCAAGCCGTCATGCCAGTGCCAATATCACATGCTATGATTGTCATGCTGCAGAATCCCACGACCCTGATGTCAGCCAGTCACATTTTAAGGAATACGAGGCAAACGATACAAAATACGGTCAGAAAAAATACATGGTTCCTGTTTCTGCCGTGGTCACTCCAAAAGACTGTTCCAGGTGTCATCCGGACGAAGCCGTACAGTACAGCAAAAGCAAACATGCAAATACACTTGAAATTATCTGGAAGATAGATCCATGGCTTAACCATGGCATGAACAGTGATTTTGAGCGGATCAATGGGTGTTATCACTGCCATGGCACTATTTTGAAAATGAAGGACAAAGAGCTCGATCCTGCAACCTGGCCCAATGTCGGTGTCGGAAGGCTGAATCTGGACGGCAGCAAAGGCAGCTGCACCAGTTGCCATACAAGACATCGTTTTTCCGTGATGGAGGCACGAAAACCCCAGGCCTGCGGTCAATGTCATCTCGGCCCGGATCACCCTCAAATAGAAATTTTTACCGAATCAAAACATGGTGATATTTACGATGCCTTTGGTGATGAATACAACTGGACCGCAGCACCCGGTACCTGGACTCCCGGAGTTGATTTCAGGGGGCCGACCTGTGCCTCATGCCACATGTCGGGTGCCGGCAGCGTAATGACTTCCCACGACGTCACTGAAAGACTGTCATGGGAATTACAGGCTCCTCTGACAGTCAGGCCGGAAGACTTCGAAGCATTTCCTGCCCAGACAAACTGGAAGGAAGAGAGGGCCAAGATGCAGGAAGTCTGTATGCAGTGCCACGGAAAAAGGTGGACCGAATCTCATTACAGCCAGATGGATCAGACCATTGAAGAATATAACGAAGTCTATTTCAAACCCGCAAAGGCAAAACTTACTGAACTTTATGAAAAAGGGTTGATGGACGAGACGCGTTTCTTTGACGAACCTCTCGAGGTGGAATACTATGAACTCTGGCATCACGAGGGCCGCCGGGCGAGGATGGGTGCTGCCATGATGGCCCCGGATTATTCATGGTGGCATGGATTTTATGAATGCAAAAAGCGCTTCGTTACTTTTATGGAAGAAGCCAACCACCTGATCGAAACCGGTAAAAAGTCATACAAGGCTGAAAATTTTCCCAATGCCACCGGGGATACGACAAAACCACCGGAGCTGTTTAAATAAATTGAACACCAATCTTAAAAATCAGTACAGCCGTTCAAAATTTATTTGAACGGCTGTATTTCATTGCCCAGGTTATTTTCCTGTCTGGATTTTAATTTCCTGCCATCATTGCGGAAATATCAGCTTCAACTTCGCCGATCGGTTTGATATCAAAATTTTCCACAAGTACATTCAGTACGGCAGGTGAAACAAAAGCGGGCAGTGTTGGCCCAAGCCGGATACCCTTTATTCCCAGGTGCAGTAATGCCAGCAGGACGGCAACCGCTTTTTGTTCATACCAGCCGATGTCAAAGGACAACGGCAGGTCATTGATATGCTCCAGCCCAAATGCATCGCGAAGCTTCATTGCAATTACTGCCAGGGAGTAGCAGTCATTACACTGCCCTGCATCCAGTACTCTTGGAATACCGCCAATATCTCCCAGATCCAGTTTGTTGTATCTGTATTTTGCACATCCTGCGGTGAGGATAACCGTATCTTTCGGCAGCTTTTCAGCAACTTGTGTAAAATATTCTCTTTCCTTATGACGGCCGTCACATCCTGCCATGACGATAAAGCGCTTGATCGCTCCTGATTTGACCGCTTCAATAATTTTATCGGCCAGTGCCAGGACCTGGTTGTGTGCAAAACCGCCAACGATTTTACCTGTTTCAATTTCAGTGGGAGGCTGACATGTTTTTGCCAGCTCTACAATTTTTGAAAAATCTTTGGATCCGCCGTTTTTTCTTTCCGGGATATGGGTGACACCAGGATAAGATACAACGCCAGTCGTAAAAATCCTGTCCTGATAAGTGTTTTTCTTTTTGATGGGGATAATACAGTTGGTCGTCATCAGTATAGGACCGTTAAAGGTTTCAAAGTCCTCGTTCTGGTGCCACCAGGAACTGCCGTAGTTTCCTTTCAGATGATCATATTTTTTAAATTCAGGATAATAATTGGCAGGCAGCATTTCTCCATGGGTATACACGTCGACACCAGTGCCTTTTGTCTGTTCCAGCAATTCTTCCATATCTTTTAAGTCATGGCCGGAAATCAGTATACCGGGATTTGTGCCTGTGCCGAGATTAACTTCAGATATCTCCGGATTGCCGTAAGCCTGGGTATTGGCCTGGTCCAGAGCTGCCATAGCAGTTACGGCTTTTTCGCCGGCTTTCAAGACCATGGAGACCATTTCATCAACACTCAGATCCTGGGTGGTAGAGTTCAATGCCTCATACAGAAAGTCCCAGATCTCATCTTTTGTCACACCGAGAACTGCGGCATGATCGGTATAAGCACTGATTCCCTTCAGCCCGATTACCAAAAGCTCCCTTAAAGACCTGACATCTTCATTCTCTGTGGAAAGCACTCCAACATCCTTTGCCTTGGCTTCAAATTCCGATACATCATCTGAAAACCATGTGGCACAATCATGAAGATCCGATCCGACTTTATCCTTGACAGTATCGAACAGATTTTTCTTGACTGCCAGTGCTCGTTTGATCCAGTTTACAAGGTTTTCATCATTGAAATTGACATTGGTGATGGTTGTAAAAAGACCTTCGGCGATGAACCGGGCGTTTTCGGCAGGTACTTCGATTCCCGCTGCCTTTGCCTTGTGTGCAAGCACGGCAATCCCTTTCAGGTTGTAAATCAGAAGATCCTGGAGTTCCGCTGTACTTCCCTTTTTACCGCACATGCCATTGATGGTGCATCCTTGATTTTTTGCAGTTTCCTGACATTGAAAACAAAACATTTTGATAACCTCCGTTTTTATTGTTGACAGATCTTTTGTTCTTGTACGGTTGTAATATATGCAAAAAAGAGAATGGAAGCCTTGATTTATATCAATTCTTGAAAAAAAATGCAGAATTTAAGTCAGCGCTGATTTTAAAATCGATCTCCAGGTTATACCCCATCAAGACATCCGCCATTATTCACCTGTCTTTGATTCATTCAATCGTTCAAGCAGCGAATCATATTCATCTTCATATTCCAACAGGTCCAGCATGACAGGCGGCTTTGCAGAATGAGCAGGAAGTCTCTTCCTGGTTTCTTCTATCAGCACTTCGAGTTCAGCCATTCTGTTGTTGATTTTTTCATACTCTTGTTGATCCATAACAATTTTCCTTAATCCAGATTGTATTTTTCTCCAGATCCAGAACGATACCTGGAAAATGCTCTGCCGCCTGAACGTACATATCCTCATAATAGCTGTAATTGGGGAGCTGGGGCCAGAAAGGGATATCAAGGCTCAATGCGGTTTTTAGAGCTCTATCAATATCAGTATGCGGCATGACAGCCATTGCAGTTGTTAATAGATTCCCCGGGATCGGCATTTGAATTTCCCCTTTTTGTTTTTGTGAATCCTGCAGGCGAATCTGCTGTTTTTCTGGACTGCTTTTTAATTTTGCCAGAAACCCGTAGATTTGGCAAGAGAAATGCCACCAATAAAAATCAAGAAGAAAGAACACAGGCCTGAATCAAGGCCTGCTTCTATGGGTGGAATACTATTTGACCCGCTTGTTTCAATTCCGGTCTGTCTTCGTTTTTCGCCTCGGTCTTGGGAACGGTGAGGGTTGTCGTCCATCCATCACCGGGAATCGTCTCAATGGTCATCCGGCCGCCAAGAGACCGGATCCGCTCATCAATGCTGAAAAGCCCGTATCCCGGTTCGAATCCCCGGCGTGCGAGCACCTGATCAAGGTCATTACCTTTTCCTGAATCTGCAACCTTCACAACAATCCAGCCGTCTTTTTCATTTATATTTACTTGGGCCGTCGATGCCCCTGAGTGTTTGGCCACATTGAACAGCAGTTCTCTCAGAGCCTGATACAAAAAAGATGCCACTGAATACGAGTCTGGTTCGGCATCGGGGCTATGGCTCAGTTCCAGATTCAGCCTGTAGTTTTCCCGCATTTCATCGACCAAACCGTCCAGACACATTAACAGCCCGCTGCTTCGGAGGGCCGGCGGGTTGAGGTCATGGCAAAGCTTGCGGCTTTTCTGAATCACCTCCTCCAATATTTCACTACAGCGAAGAAGCGATTTATCTGATTTTCTCCGCCCTCTTTCAATCGAGAGCATTGTTTCGATCATCATCTTTAGCGCTGTCAGGTCTTGTTGAATATCATCGTGCAACAGGGTTGATATCCTCTCGCGTTCTCTGCGCTCGGCCTCAATCAATGCCAGTGCAAGGGTCTGCAATTGCACAGATCGCTTTTCTGCCTTTGCGGTACTTTCGGCCACCTTTTGTTCTAACTCTTGGTTCTGTTTTTGCAATGCATCTTCGGCTCTTTTACGGTCGGTGATTTCCACTGCCGTATTTAAAACGCCTTTTATGGAACCCTTTTCATCTCGAATGGGACTAAAACAATAATCAAAGTAAGCCTGATCTGGCTTCCCGAATCGAACGAGCGTAAACAAAGCATCCTTGTAATAGCAGGCTTCCCCTTGAAGAGCGAGGTTTATTTTAGGTTTGATGTTTTCTACCGCCTCCGGCCATACTTCAAAGAATGATCTGCCAAGCGCTTCGGGCTTTGTGCCGAGAAGTGGACGGTAAGCATCGTTATACGCGCAGACAGTGAGGTTAGCGCCCCAGAAAAGGATAGCTGGAAAAAGGTTGGCTAAAAGTGTATTTACTTGGTGTTGTAAGCTCTGATGCCAGTTTTCAAGAGATCCAACTGGTGTTCGGGACCAGTCAAATCCCCTGATTTTTTTTGCCATCTCGGAGTTATCAAAAATAATAGATTTCATATTTAATATTCAGACTAATGCTTTTTGTATTGTTCAATCCTCAACCGCCAGACTATATCAGGTTTTGGATAATGTTGATAACAGTAGGTTATGCTGTGCGTAATTTTTGAAGCTTATCCTTGGCTTTTACAAAAATTATTTTTCCATCTTTCCATACCGGGATCGAAAGATCCAGATTTGCAGCTTTTTCTACAGCTTTCTTTGAAGCCCGGTGCATTGCATTTAAAGCCAATTGTGAATTTGATTCTTTTTTCATGTTTTCTCCTCCAAAATCAAGGGTGTATCACCGGAATTGTCAAAAATCACCCAATCATCAACTATATGCTTATAATGCGTTTGAAAATTGGCCCACCCTCGATGAAATCTTCTTATAATAACATCTTCAGGAACATTATGTCCACCTTCAGATACCCTTGTCTGGACACGCTCAATGGCCATTTCTTCACTGGGAAGTTTAAGAAAATACAAAATTATTTCATAACCGATCTTTTTCCAGTTTTTAATTCGGTCTATATAGTTTAATCCGCTCAGTGTTGTTTCAAACGCAAAAGACTCCCTGTTTGAAACAATAGAATCCATCCGTTTTAGAAAAAGCTTGCCGGATTCTATAGCAACACTTTCAGGGTTAAAGGGTGCAATTCCTCTTGCAATTAAATCTGCATTCAGAAAATTCAGACATTCGGCTTCTTCCGGCAGAAAAGTTTCAGCAAAAGTTGTTTTCCCTGCACCATTAGGGCCGGCAATAATGTAGCATTTCAATTTATTTTTCGACATTCATTCCACCATTAAGCATCTTCCAGTTAAACTAAAGATTAAATCTATAATATCGTTAAATGAATTTAAGAACAAGATTTGCCGAAATTTGTACAGGAGCAAATTCAATAAGGAACAAAATATTCCTGATACCGATTAAATGAATAGTCTGTTTTGCCCGTGAAGTCATTTGATTTGAAAAAGCCAAATCAGTGGCAGCAAAATTAAAGAAATAAAGCTCAAGAGTGCTGCCCGTAAGATAGAAGAGAGCATTCATAGCCGGACCGGTATCCACTTTTCATGATAGAACGGCAGAGCCTTATCGTAAAGAATATCCGCAGTCGTCTCCTGTTTTTGCTGGTATACAGCTTGCAAAATGCAAAGCTGCCTCAGGTGGCAACAACAGCCTGGAGATAAATTTGTCCCACGCATTTGAGACGACCGACAAAGAACGTGTCCTGGCAAAGAAGGTAGCCAGGGTAATGGCTTTCAACATGGCGTTCCCCGAACTCCTGGAAGGATCTGTTGTATTCGTAGAACTGGCTTCTGGACACTTTATGCATCATGCAGGCTTTAGAAACGTTCCCCAATTTTTCAGCAAGTTGTAGCAATGTCAGTCTCTTTTGTGCTAATTTCTTTTTGGTGGTTATAATGCTTTCTCCTTTTAGACATATTTTTACTTGGCGTTAAAAATATATCCGAGAAGGCTTATCATCGCCACCTCTAAATGGGGATTTTTTAAGGTCCCCATTTAGAGTGGCTAACGCCTTGATAATTTCAAACTGTTTGGGAAGATCTTAACTTTTTCATCTTAAGCGGTTTTTGGTTCTAAATTTTGACAAACCCCAGTTGCGCAAAATAAAAATTTCCAGAAGACAGGAGGGGAACCGGAGAAGCAAAAAAGGATTTCAGATGATTTCCCTAAATCCTTTTTAAGGGCAGTTGGTGATCCCACCGGGAATCGAACCCGGGTTACCGGCGTGAGAGGCCGGCGTCCTGACCGCTAGACGATGGGACCATTTTTTTGATATGGATTTTACATGATCGTGCCTGAAAAGTCAATGCCGATCAATTGGCGCTATGAAGGTTTCTTTCTTTTGCCCTTGCGGTAACCGAACAAAAGATAGATGAGCCATCCTATAAAGGGTATGGATGCAACGAGAGCCCAGATGGCCTTGTTTTTGATACCGTTGAAATCCTTTAATATGACATCGATAAGGGCCAGCATGGTCAGCGTCCAGAATGCCAGACCGATGCCGATGATCAGAAGGTGGATGGTGTCCATGAACAGGTTTATCCTTTCAACCGGTCGGAAATTTTCATCAGGGTGTCCACGTAATAGTTGCTGTGGTTGTACTTGAACAGGATACTGTGCTTTTCCTGGCGCGGAATGTCCGGTTTCCATCCATGATGTTTTAGATAGTTGGCAACGCTGTGGATTGCATCGGCATGGTCGAACAGGTTGATGATGCCGTCATCGTTGCCGTCCCGTGCCAGGGTCAGGGCATTGGAAGGCATGAACTGGGAAATCCCCATGGCGCCGGCATAGGATCCGCTGATGGAGACGGGGTCCATTTTTTCCCTTGCAGTATACTTGATCAGGGCTTTTAGCTCGGCATATCCCCATTTGGACCGCCGGGTCACTTTTTTCATGAAGACTTGTCTGTCAGGCTTTTTGTCCTCCGGAATAGCGTCCCATATTTTTTCGACAAGCACCGGATCGGTCAGGGCTGCCATTGTAGCAAGTGTATTCATCACCGAACGTCTGCCAAGATAGGTTCCAAGACGGGTTTCAACCAGTATGATGGCCGTGATGATTGTCTTGTCCACGCCGTATTTTTCCTGGGCACTGTCCAGTTCGGCCTGGTAGGCTTCCATGTAGGCCCTGGCTTTTTTGATGGAGCTATCTGAAATGAACTGGTCATAGTTCAGGCTGGATTCGGAATGGATAAAAAAAAGTGAAACCCCTTCAGGGTTGAAGGACACCTCGTCTTTTGAAAACAATGCCTGGATGGTGTCTTTGTCAAATCCATCCTCGTAAAGTCTCTGGGCCAGCTTGTCAAACTCGGCCGCCAGTGAAGCAGTGGCGGCAAAAACACTGAAAACTGCTATGGCGACTGTTTGTCTTAAACAATGCATCGTCACGGTCAACTCCTGACAGCAAGGAAATAGTATAAAATATCATGCTTATATCGTATTTAAGACCGGATTGCATTAAAAAAATAGAAAAAAAATGGCCCCGGTGACAGGAAAAAGCTGGTTTTGTCAACCGGGGCCGGCTAAATCAGGCAGGTTAAAGGCTTTATCTAAATATCATAATACAGGTAGAATTCATGGGGATGGGGCCGGCTGATAACCGGTTTGACCTCGTTGGCCATCTTGTATTCTATCCAGTATTCAATCACGTCTTTTGTAAATACGTCTCCTTTGAGCAAAAACTCATGGTCTGACTTGAGCGCCTCGAGCGCCTCTTCGAGGGAAGCCGGAGCAGAGTCCATTTCAGCCAGTTCTTCCGGCGGGAGATCGTAGATGTTTTTGTCCATGGGATCACCGGGATCCATTTTTTTCTGTATCCCGTCTATCATGGCCATGGCCATGGCGGAGAATGCCATGTATCCGTTGGCAGACGGGTCGGGAGTACGGAATTCGATACGCTTGGCCTTGGGGGATCCTGAGTACATGGGAATCCGTATGGCAGCACTTCTGTTCCTGGAAGAATAGGCAATATTGATTGGGGCCTCGAATCCCGGAACAAGGCGCTTGTATGAATTGGTGGTCGGGTTGGCAAACGCGCACAGGGACTTGCAGTGCTTCATGATGCCCCCGATTGCATACAGGGCGTCCTCGGACAGTCCGGCATATTTATTCCCTGCAAATAGCGGGTTGCCGTCTTTCCAGAAGCTCAAATGGGTATGCATGCCGGTGCCGTTATCCCCGTAGAGCGGTTTGGGCATGAAGGTAACGCTGTGGTTGTGCCTGGCGGCCACATTTTTAAGCACATACTTGAACCAGGCCAGGTTGTCGCCCATGCGCAACAGGGAGTCGAACCGCAGATCGATTTCCGACTGGCCGGCCGTGGCCACCTCGTGGTGCTGGCACTCCATGGCAATACCGAGATCTTCAAGGGTAAGCATCATTTCCGTTCTCATATCCTGGTATTTGTCGGCTGGCGGCAGGGGGAAATAGCCGTGCTTCGGCTTGATTTTATAACCGAGATTGGGCATTTCAGATGTGCCGGTGTTCCAGTGTGCCTCGGGAGAGTCGATTTCGAAAAAAGACATGTGGGGTTCCGATGCATACTGGATATTGCTGAAAATGAAAAACTCGGGTTCAGGACCGACAAAAATTGTATCACCGATTCCGGTACTTTTCAGGTATTGCTCGGCTTTCCTGGCAATACCACGGGGATCACGGCTGTAAGCCTCCTGGGTTATGGGGTCGTGGATATTGCCGATCACCACCAAGGTTGGAACTTTGAAAAACGGGTCCAGCTTTGCGGTTTCAGGGTCCGGAATGACTATCATGTCGCTGTTGTCGATGTTCTGCCAGGCCCGCATGCTCGAGCCGTCAAAACCGAAACCATCTTCAAACGCGGATTCGCCGAATTCACTGACAGGTACCGAGAAATGCTGCCAGGTTCCGATAAAGTCCATGTAACGGATATCCACAACCTTGACACTGTTTTCTTCTGCCATTGCGATTACGTCTTTGGGGGTCATGCTTTGATTCCTTTCAAAAATTTCAGGTTAAAAATTCAACTTTCGGCCTTCAACTATGATGACCTGATTTAATTCACCACCTCCGAAAGTTGAGTTAAAAAGCTAAAGCGCATCTTTGCCGGTTTCGTTGGTCCTGACCCTGATTACCTGCTCCAGGGGCAGTACAAATATTTTTCCATCACCAATTTTGCCGCTGTTTGCAGCATCCCGGATGGTCTTGGTAGTTTCTTCCACGCGGTCCTTGTCCACCGCGATTTCGATTTTGATTTTCGGAACAAAATCCACTACGTACTCGGCTCCCCGGTAAATTTCCTTGTGGCCCTTCTGTCGGCCGTAACCGTTCACTTCCGTGACCGTCATCCCCTGAATGCCGATATCGTTGAGAGCCTCTTTGACATCATCGAGCTTGAAAGGCTTTATGATGGCTTCAATTTTTTTCATGTTCAACCTCCTTATTGGTTATAATGGGAAGACTATTCATAATCGTTGTTTTGATTGTTTCAAGCCTGTCTTCAGATTCTATTTTCTGTTCGTTTTCAATATCCCTTACATAAAAGACATCGATAACCTGGTCTACCTTTGTGGCAATCATTGCCACCCTGAAATCCACCCCGTTCCGGTACAGCGCATTGGTGACGGCAAAGAGCAGGCCCGGAAAATCGTAGGTATGGACCTCGATAATGGTGAAAAAGCTGGATGTGCTGTTGTCGATCTCCACGACACTCGGCCGGATACCGGCACTCGAGGCCGGCGTGATGGCTTCGGGGATATCCTGGAGAAGGGTTTCCAGGAAATGATCATCGG
>CAYNHL010000093.1:0-14524 GCA_964397015.1 uncultured Desulfobacterales bacterium
AGGAGAAATGACAGGAAATATAATATACAAAAATACCTGAACCCCTGTAAAAAAAATATAACCAAACTCTCTCCACCCTTGATATCAGGTCTGGGCAATGGTTGATAGCTGTCACTACATATACGGCCGGTGGAAAATACATTTTTTCCTGCATTGTGCAAAACAGCGGCTGGAATTATCCTTAAATCCTGTAAAAAAGCATACCGGATAAAAAATTATTACCTGTAAAAGAGCAGCTAAAAGAGCAGCTGAAATCAGCATAACAGACATCGGCGGTAATTTAAACACAGGGGGCGCCATGAAAAAAGATAAAGATGCATTCCAGCCATTTGAAGAAAAAATGAAATCAGCAGATTTACCCGATGCAGCGATTCATAATTTCAGAAGGTATTTTGATAAATTCATCAAAGAAGAAAACGGATTCATTCCCGAAACCAACATTCTGCCAGTGGACGAACTGGCGGATTTTGAATCTTTGAACTACGGCAGACAGGAACAAGCAGGCAGGCGGCACCTGCATAAAACCGTTGCCATAAAACTGAATGGCGGCCTGGGCACGAGCATGGGCATGACCGGCCCTAAAGGACTGCTGAAAGTGAAATCCTCATTTTCCTTCCTGGATATCGTTATCTGCCGGAACCGGTGTATGGATCCTGCGATACCTGTTGTATTCATGAACAGTTTTTCGACAAGCGCTGCAACACAAAAAGCATTAAAAGCCTATCCAGAGCTGAAGAACCAATCGCTGGATGTGGAATTTCTCCAGCACAAAATTCCCAAGATAGATGCGGCGACACTCGCACCTGCACAGCATCGTGAGAAACCGGACCTTGAATGGTGTCCTCCGGGTCATGGAAATGTATACACATCCATGTACACCAGTGGAATGCTGGATCAACTGCTGGGCAATGGATATGAATATGCCTTTTTATCCAATATCGATAACCTGGGAGCCTGTGTTGATCCGGCCCTGCTGGGATATTTCATTGAAAACGGCCTAAGTTTTATGATGGAAACAGCAGGCCGCACTTCAAGTGATAAAAAAGGCGGTCATCTGGCCAGGATGAAATCCGGTGGCTATACCCTTAGGGAAATCGCCCAGTGTCCGGAAGATGATCAGGAAGATTTCCAGGATATCCGGAAACACCGGTATTTTAACACCAATAATATCTGGATTCATCTGCCCTCGCTGAAAAAAGTATTGGACCGCAAAAACGGGGTCATGGAACTCCCCATGATTCGAAATGAAAAAACACTGGACCCCAGGGATCCGGATTCCCCCTTTGTTTATCAACTTGAAACTGCCATGGGAAGTGCCATTTCAGTTTTCGACAGGGCCGGGGCCATCCGCGTACCCAGGGAACGCTTCATTCCGGTAAAAAATACCAATGACTTGCTGAACGTACGGTCTGATCGTTATATCCTGAATGAAGATTTTCAGCTGCTGCCGAATCCCAAAAATAAATCGGACAGTATTTACATTGACCTGGACAATTCCCGTTACAAATTTATCGATGATTTTGAAAATCGTTTTCCAAAAGGGCCCCCCTCCTTGAAAAACTGTGAATGCCTGACTGTTCAGGGTGATTTTATATTCGGCAAAAATGTAAAAGTAAAAGGGGATTCCATTTTGATCAATCCAACAGATTACATGTTTGCCATTGACGATCACCAGTTCCTCCACGAAGACAGTGCAGTGGTTACAAATTTAATCCGGCGCACAATGGAGGCCTCTTAAAAGATCCCGGCGGGGAGGAAGGGTCTGTAAAGGTTTATCACGCGTGCCTGAACCCTTTTAACTTCAAGATTGATAAAAGCCTCTTGCTTTTCATACCTGTCAACGGGTAAATGGAGATGAGGCCAGGTACGGGGCCAGTCCCTTTGTCCATGGGTCAGTATTACCTGGACCGGGGCATGGGCTGCGGCCTCTGCATACCCGTCTGTCCTGTTCAAGCCTTGATCCTTAAGCCCAAAACCGGGTCAAACTACTGGAATCCACCGGAAAACACGGCCGAACAGATGATGCAGCTGGCCCGGAAAAGGGGGGTGATATGATTGCTGCAGTGATTTTTTACATGCTGCAACCCCGCTGCGCTGCATTTTTTTTATGGACGCGTCAATATGGATATGGTACAGAATCAGGATGGATATCAAATGCTGGGGGTCGAGAGGCTCCATTCCTGTTTCAGGAAAAGAATTTGCGCGGTACGGTGGGGACACTACCTGTATCGAGGTGACAGCTTCAACCGGGGAAACCGTCATCATCGATGCGGGCACCGGCATCAGAAAGCTCGGTAACCTGATGGCATCAGGCTCCCAGGCCCTGACCCATCTGTTTTTTACCCATGCGCACTGGGATCATATCCTGGGATTTCCCTTTTTCACTCCTCTGCTGCAGAAAGGAAAAACTGTTGTCATCGCCAACCACGTGATCAGCGGCAACACGGTCGAATCGATCCTGTCCGGCCTGATGAAAGACCCTTTTTTCCCTATCACATTGAAAGATTTCAAAGCAGATATCCTTTTCAAGGATATGGACATGCAGCCGGTAACCATAGGGTCTTTGTGTATAGAAACCATTCCCTTGAGCCACTCGAACGCAGGCATGGGCTACCGGTTTACTGAAAACGGCAGAACATTTGTTTTTCTGACTGACAATGAACTGGGTTTTGATCACAAAGGACGGGTGACTGCAGACGAGTACATCGATTTTGCAAAAAACGCCGATATCCTGTTCCATGACGCTGAGTTTACGGATGAGGAATATCCTGCCCGGAAAGGCTGGGGCCATTCATGCCTCTCCGATGTTCTCGAACTTGCCGTAAAGGCAAAGGTCGGCAGGCTGGGACTTTTTCACTTGAACCAGAACCGCACCGATGATGAGGTGTTCCAGATGGAAACCCATTGCAGGCAATGGCTCAGGGACCAGAATATACCTGTTGACTGCTTTGCCGTTCCCTGCCTGATGGAACTCAGCCTTTAAATTCATGTCCCGGACACCTTCCAGCCAGGGTTCCCGAACCTTGCTCAATACAATGTTTTCCTGGAAAATGCTGGTAATGTTCCTGTTCGGCTTTTCTTCTGGATTTCCCTATTACATCATAAAAGATGTTTTGAAACTCTGGATGACCGAGTCCGGTGTCAGCCTGGCTACCATTGGCTTGTTTGCCTGGGTTGGGCTGCCTTATACACTGAAATTCATATGGTCTCCGGTCATGGACGGGGTTGTCCCGCCTTTTCTGGGCCGGCGCCGCGGATGGATCCTGGCGGCCCAGATCGGCCTTGTGGTGACCATTGCCCTGCTGGGTCAGCTCGATCCCAGGCAGAGCCTTTTATGGGTTGCCGTCATGGCATTGTGCGTAAATTTTTTCGGTGCCACCCAGGATATCGCCCTGGATGCCTTCAGGCGGGAATACCTCGATGCGGATGAACTCGGATTTGGTACAGGGGTCTGGATGAATGCCTGGCGCCTGGGAATGTATATATCCGTGGGCCTGGCCATATTGACCGACATCGGCATTTCATGGGCCGGCATTCACCTGATTTTGGCAGGCCTTATGGGTATAGGCATAGTCACGACGCTCGTAGTTCCGGAACCAAGGGTGGAAGCTTCGCCCCCTTTGTCTGTAAAAGCGGCGGTAGTTGAACCGTTTATAGAATTTTTCACACGCAGCACGCCGGTCACTATCCTGTTATTCATCCTTCTTTATAAAATCGGAGACAACATGGCGGCAGCCATGAATATCCCGTTTATCCTCAAGATGGGATTTTCAAAAGCCGAGTATTTTGTAATTGTCAAGGGAATCGGCATGATAGGGCTTTTCGGCGGCGTGCTGGTCGGAGGGGCCGTCATGATACGGCTGGGCATAGCCAGGTCACTGTGGACCTTTGGCCTTCTCCAGGCCTTGTCCACGGCCTGTTTTGTCGTGCTTGTCAAGGTGGACCATGGGTCAGTGTTCTGGGAGACATATCGCCAGATGCTTTTGAGCGGGGTGATTCTTTTTGAATTCCTGGCCACCGGCCTGGGCCAGGCTGCCTATGCAACCTATATGGCCATACAGACCAACAAGAGGTTTACGGCCACCCAGTATGCCCTGCTGACAAGCCTGATGGCGGTTCCGGGTGTGGTGGCTGCATCCGTTACAGGATTCATGGTGGAATGGATGGGCTGGACCTGGTTCTATCTTTTCTGTGCCCTGGTGGCTGTCCCCGGGATACTGCTGCTGGTAAAACTTGCGCCCTGGCACGCGTCCAACAGCGATATCGAGGCCAGGTGACCCCGCTCAGCCGCTGCGGGTGACGATATCTTTCATCTCAAGGATATACTCTTCCATGAGCTGACCGGCTTTAACTCCATCCTTTTTTCTTATGCAGTCCAGGATCATCTGGTAGGTTTCAAGAGAAGCGGTTTCAAATGACAGGTCGTGAAAATCGACAAAATACTTTCGCAGCAGCACGATCAGCCCATTCATCAGGACTTCCAGGACCGGGTTGCGAGCTGCTCTGGCAAGGTGCAGGTGAAAGGCACCCCTGTTCTTTTGAAGCCAGATTGCATCGTTTTTGCGATCTTCGGGAATGATCAAAAGAGATTGAAGATAGGCAATATCCGTCGCGGTGGCATGGAGGGCTGCCTGGGAGGCGGCATAGGTTTCAAGCAGCAGCCTGATATCAAAAATATTTTTTTCACTGACCTGTCCCGCGTCAACCAGTCCCTGCAGTGTATCACTTACAGGCTTGTGATATCCTTTTGAGACAAATATACCGCCCCTGGGCCCTTTTTTTATCGTGACCAGCCCAAGACCTTCGAGCTGGCGCAGCGTTTCTCTTATTACAGGGCGGGACACCTCGTGCTGCCTTGCCATGTCCAGTTCCGCAGGCAGGCGCTGGCCTTTTTGATACACTCCGCCCAGGATTTTTGATTTTATGTCATCTGCAATGTCTTCAGACAGTCGTCGCATCACGCTAAACCTTTCTGGTAAAATGGCCCGCTTTACTATTCATTACGGATTTTATTCTTGTAGTCAAGCCATGGAGCAACTTTTTTAGGCTGCCAGCGTTTTCCGTACATGAAGTTGTCAGCATGAGGAAAAACAAGCTGGGCGAGCAGCGATCGTGCCACGAGCATTCTGATGCCCCGGTGCATAAGTGTGTCGGGCCGGCTGAAAGGGCATACTGCCATGCAGATGGAACAGTCGGTGCCCACCCGCCCCCAGTATTCAAAACAGGACATTTCGTCGATCTTCCATTTTTCAAACCCGTTATGCACTGTTTTTTTACCTTTGGGAATGGACCCTGACGGGCAGGCGTCGGCACATTTTTTACATGAACGGCAGAACTCTTCAACCCCGATGGAAACCGGCCTGTCCTCGATAAGGGGCATATCGGTCAGCACGGCGAATATCCTGACCCTGGCCCCGAATTTAGGGGCGATCAGATACCCCTGCCTACCGATTTCTCCCAGGCCGGCATCAGCCGCCAGGGGCGGCAGTGGAAGATCATAGTGGCGGGTATGCTGGGCCACGCCCCTGTATCCCATATACGAAAACCACCTGGCCAGCAGGGTGGTAAGATATGCGCCCCGGGCGTACAGATGAGCACTTTCAGCCACGGTCGGAGTATGGGGTGCGGAAATGACATGGCCGTGATTCATCTGTGTCAGCAGAACCACGGCATAGGGGGGCAGGTCACTGATGGGTTTGCCCCAGTCCTCAAACCGGTCATAATGGGTCTCTCCCCGGTGGGAATAAACCAGGTCCGGGTTCACCCTGGTAATGCCCACCATGTCGGCACCAATATGACGGGCCAGGTTTTTTACGATCTTGGTGGCCCGCGCGGGCGACAATCTGGTCCCGGACGATTCCGGTTCCGGTGGATTGTCGGCATGCATTCCGAGCATGGGGGGGATGGAAAAAGATGCGTGCATCATGGCGACATTTGGGGGGGACCCATGGTCAATGCTTCCAGGGGTGCCGATAAATCCTTTTTTCCTGCGCAAAGCGTCCGCTTCTTCCAGTTCCGGGTGCAGGGTGCCGTAGTAAGTACTGTATTGCTTCGATCCTTTGGGTATTGCCCTGTAGCGGGCGAATACGGAATCCCTTTCATCAAACCGCTTTGCCTTGCCGGCAAGATAGCCCCTGCTTCCCTTGAATGCTTTGTGATTGCGCGGCGCAGGGATCAAAAGCCCGAGACCGAAGGCAAGACACAGGATATAAAAAACCATGGCAACGGGCTTAAAGGCAGGCACCAGAAGGATCAGGCCTGCCATCAGCAGGGCCAAAAGGGCGCCTGCAGTTGCATTTTTGACAGCTCGTTTTTCCTGTTCCTTTGCCGATTCAATGGCAAAATACAAAAAAGTTAAAAAGATAATTACTGTGGCGGTTAAAAGTAAAAGGGTCGTTTTTTCCATTTGATATTTTCTTCCAGTCCCTGCCGGGCGGCTATCCCATCATCCGTTCAGGCAGGAATAAAACGATTTGAGGAAAGATCACCAGCACGATAATACAGATGAGCATGGCCAGCCAGAAGGGTAAAATACCTTTGAACATGGTGGACATGGGTATGTCCCTTGCCACTCCGCTGAGGACGAATACATTCACGCCCACCGGCGGCGTGATCAGGCTCATTTCCATGGTCAGTGTTATAATGATGCCGAACCATATAGGGTCGAATCCCAGGTTAATCACAATGGGAAAGACAATGGGGACGGCCAGGACCATTATTGAAAGGCCCTCCATGAAACAGCCGAGCAGGATGAAGCCAAGGATGATCAACCCGATGATGAAATAACGGCTCAGCTCTGTTTGTTGCACCATTGAGGCCAGGGTGGTCGGAATCTGGCTCAGGGTCATGAAATACTGAAAAATCATGGCCCCGATCAGGATACCGAAAATCATGGCAGTGGCCGAGGCGGCTTCTTTCAGGGAATCCATCAATGTCTTGAAGGTCAGCCGCCCTTTGAGCAAAGTGATCATGAACGCCCCGAACGCCCCGGCTCCCGCGGCTTCGGTAGGGGTGAACCAGCCGGTGTAAAGCCCTCCTATAACAAGGAAAAACAGGGCGAAGATAGCCCAGGTGTTTTTGAGTGAAGACAGTTTCTGGCCGGTCGTAAACTTAGGTCCTGGCAGTCCCATATCCGGCTTGATCCGGGTAATGATGTAAATTGCCGTGATAAACATGACTGTCAGCAATATGCCCGGGATCACGCCGGCAATGAACAGTCTTCCGATGCTCTGTTCCGTCAGGATGCCGTACAGTATCAGTACGGAACTTGGCGGAATAAGTATGCCCAGGGTGCCGCCGGCGGCAATACAACCGGTGGCGAGCCTGTCATCGTATTTGAGCTTTTGCATCTCGGGAAGGGCAATCACGCCGAACATGGCTGCGGTGGCAAGAGAGGATCCTGATATGGCCGAAAACATACTGCAGGCACCAATGGTTGCCATGGCAAGACCGCCGGGCAGAAATCCGATCAGCCGGTAAACCGTGTCATAGATTTCAGATCCAAGTTTTGAATGATTGGCAAACTGACCCATCAGCATGAACAAAGGAATGACGCTCAGGGCATAGGAGGCAGAGGTGTGAAAAGGCTCGAATCCCAGTATGGCAAACCCGGATTCAAAGCTGGTCAGTGCGGCAAACCCCCCGAATCCCACCAGGGCCATGGCAAAACCGATCTGCATGCGCAGTGCCAGCAGGATAAACAGGACGCAAATGCCGGTGATACCTATAACAAGGGGGCTCATGGGCGACCTTTCCTGATAATCAGTGACAGGGTTTTCAACATCAGGACCAGCGTCATGACCAGGCATCCCGCAGCTGCAACATATACAATGGGATAAATGGGAAGATGCAGGTCCATGGTGACCTCTCCGGATGCTTTCATGCTTGTCGCATGGCGGTATATGGATATGGTCATCAAGACAAAGAGCACGGTGCAGAGTGTCTGGGTGAAAATATCGGCCAGGATTTTTGACCTGTCGCTGAATTTTTCCATGACCAGTTCCACCCTTATATGTCCGTTCTTGGTTTCACAACGGGCCAGGGAGAAAAACACCACCATGACCATTAAAAATTCGGTCATTTCGATTGATCCAAGGATGCCGGAGTTGGTGAAATTTCTCAGGAACAGGTCCGTGACGGTCACGGCCATCATGGCAAAGAGCATTATCCATGACAGTCGGTCCAGAAATTTGACAACGGGCAAAAGGATTTTATCGCATGCCTGTATGATGTTACGGGCTGTTTTCATTTACGGCCGGTGCTTTTCTGCAGATTCAAAAACGGCATCCAGCAGGTTTTGGGCATCAAATTCAGATTGATGCTTTTTTACCCATTCAGTATAGAAAACAGAAAATTTATCCTTTATAGCCGCCCGGTCACTTTCAGAAAGCGAATGTGTCTGGATGCCGGCGTCAATGGCGGCCTGTTTGTTTTCTTTGTCTTCCTGGTCAAATGCTGCAGCGGCCTTGAACCCGAATTCCTTTGATGCAACGGCATCGATGGCATTCCTGGCACTTTCCGGCAGGCTGTTCCATTTGTTTTTGTTCATTAGAACGCACATCATGGCCCCGGAAAAATTGAATTCAGTGATGTGTTTTGACACATCGATGAGCTTGTGGCTTTTCAGGGCGGCATAGGGGGTGAAACAGCCGTCCACGACACCTTTTTGAAGGGCGATGGACAATTCACTTATGGGCAGCCCGACCGGGTTGCCGCCAAGAAGCTTTATGGCCTCGGATTCCAGGGCGTTTCCGCCACGGATTTTCTTGCCCTTGAAGTCGTCAGGGTGAACAAGGGGGGTTTGTGTGGTATGGACCTGGCTCAGTGGAGCGGACAGCAGCCACAGTACCTTGAAATCCTTGTAGTCTTCTTCAAGGTAAGTATCGTAAATATCATAAATTACCTTTGTGACATGTGAGGCAGAGGTGAAAATAAAGGGCAGTTCGAATACCGAGCTTCTGTCAAATCTTCCCGGTACATAGCTGGGAAGGACAAAACCGATATCGGTGATTCCAGTGCGGATAGCATCCACCATTGTCTTTGGATTGCCCAGGGTCGCGCCGGGATATATTTTTATGGAGACTTCATCGCCGGACTGCTCGGCCACCTGGGCCGCAAAGGGTTCAAAAGCCTTGACATGCTGGATATGCATGGCCGGCATAAAGTGTGCAAGCCTGAGTTCAATCGTTTTGCCCAGTACGGTGCCGGCATTCAATCCCAGCAGCATAATCCCGATCATTAAAATGGTCGATTTTTTCATGATGCACACTCCTTAAATTTTAATTGTAAACAGTAAAAACAATTCTTTATAATAAGTCTGACCTATTTTAACCGGCCCGTTTTTCCTGTCAAGTATTTTTTTAAAGGACCTGCAGAATTTTTTTATCCCGGAGAAGTAAATCATACAGGTTGACAAGATAAAATTTACCTTGACAAAACCTGGCCTGTTCACTACTTAAATGGTTGGATAATAAATGGTGTGGTGGTTGCGGTCAAATGCCCATTAACCGGTCCTAAGCATAAGACATGACAATATTTATTAGTTTTTGAGCGAGAGAAGACCGAAGCGTAAAAAAACCGGAGTCCTGAAATTCTGAAAGGTTTGGAGGTTTATGACAATGACACAGAAAGCTGTATCCAAGAATACCCCTGTCGGTTCCGCCATGGTAGTCGGCGGCGGGATCGCCGGCATGCAGTCAGCGATAGATCTGGCAAATTCCGGGTACTATGTATACCTGCTGGAAAAATCATATGCCATCGGGGGGATGATGGCACAGCTGGACAAGACATTTCCGACCAATGACTGTACCATGTGAGTGATCTCACCCAAACTGGTCGAGGTCGGCCGGCATCTTAACATTGAACTTATGACCAATACAGAACTGCTTGAGCTCGATGGCGACAAGGGCAACTTTACCGCCAGGGTAAGGCAGGCCCCCAGGTATGTGGATCTGGATAAATGCACCTCCTGCGGCGAGTGCACCAAAGTCTGTCCGGTGGAGGTCCCCAGCGAACACAACAAGGGGATGTCGATGCGCAGGGCCATATTCAAACAATATGAACAGGCCATACCCGGTGCTTATGGTATTTCCAAGCGGTCCACGGCACCCTGTAAGGCAACCTGTCCTGCCCACGTGAGTATCCAGGGTTTTATCGCATTGATGAACCAGGGACAGCACCGGGAAGCTCTGGAACTGTTCAAACAGGAACATCCGTTCCCCGGTGCCTGCGGAAGGGTGTGCCACCATCCCTGTGAGTCCGAATGTACCCGCGGAGACCTGGACGATCCCGTTGGTATCCAGCACCTGCACCGCTACCTGGCAGACCTGGATTTTGAGACAGACAGCCCCTATATTCCGAAAACAGATGAAAACAGGGATGAAAAAGTCGCTGTCATAGGTTCGGGGCCCGCAGGTTTGACCGTTGCCTATTACCTTGCGCAGAAAGGGTATGGTGTGACGGTTTTTGAAAAACTGCCTGTAAAGGGCGGTATGATGGCCGTGGGAATACCTGAATACCGCCTGCCAAAGGCCCAGCTTGCAAAAGAGATCGATGTGATTGAAAAAATGGGCGTGGATATTCAGACATCGGTTGAATTTGGAAAAGATATCACCCTGGACAGCCTCAAATCGGACGGGTATGCCGCCGTGTTCCTTGGAACCGGCCTGCATGGCTCACGCTCCCTGGGCGTACCCGGCGAAGACCTGGACAACGTAATGCCGGGTGTCGAGTTTTTGAAAAACGCGGCATTGGACCAGGCGCCCGCTCTCTCAGGCCGGGTCGTAGTGATTGGCGGCGGCAACGTGGCCGTTGACGTGGCCTTGACAGCCCGCAGGCTCGGATCGGACGACGTGACCATGGTCTGCCTTGAAAAGCGCGATGAAATGCCGGCCTGGGATTATGAAATTGAAGAGGCCCTGGAAGAGAACGTTACCATCATGGATTCCTGGGGGCCGCTGGAGTTTGACGGCAAGAGCGGGAAAGTCAAGAAGGCACGGTTTAAAAAATGTGTTTCCGTGTTTGACGATCAATGTGTTTTCAACCCGGCTTATGATGAAAGCGATGTAACAGAACTCGATGCAGATTACGTGATTGTCGCAATCGGCCAGATGGGAGAGCTGGATTTTGCACAGCCCCAGTCAATAGCTGTAACCCGCCGGGGAGGTCTGGATGCGGATCCTGTAACACTTCAGACGCCCATTGAATGGGTGTTTGCGGGCGGAGACGGGGTTTACGGGCCCAAGTCCGTGGTCGATGCAGTGGCCTGCGGTAAAGAAGCTGCTGAAAGTATCCACCGTTTCATCCAGGGACAGGACCTGCATGAAAACCGGGAGAAAAACTGGGAATTTGACAAGCCCGACATTGCCGGTCAGCCTTTCAGGGACCGCATGTCACCGGTCAAGCTCGAACCGGCTGAACGTGAGGGCAATTTCAGGGAAGTAAATTCCGGGCTTGCGCTTGAAGATATTGAAAAAGAGTCACAGCGCTGCCTGTCCTGCGGCATATGTTCCGAATGCTACCAGTGTGTGACGGCGTGCCTGGCCGAAGCCATCGATCACTCCCAGCTGCCGGTGACCCGGGATCTTGACGTAGGCGCCGTAATCCTGAACATGGGAAGTGATCCTTTTGATCCCACCGATCTCGATGATACCTACATGTACCGGCGGTCTGAAAATGTGCTTACCAGCCTGGAATTCGAACGGCTTTTGAGTGCCGGCGGTCCCACCATGGGGCATCTCGTCCGGCCGTCCGACGGGGCTGAGCCATCCAGAATCGCCTGGCTTCAGTGTATCGGATCCAGGGACACCAACCGCTGCGGTAATGAATACTGCTCCTCGGTCTGCTGCATGTATGCCATCAAGGATGCCATGATCGCCAAGGAGCATTCGGAAAAAGAGCTGGACTGCGTTATTTTCAACATGGACATCAGGACCTTTGGCAAGGACTATGAAAAATATTACCTGAGGGGAAGGGACGAGAACGGAATAAGGTTTATCAAATCAAGGATTCACAGCATTGTCGAAGAACCTGGCACAGACAACCTTATCCTGAATTACGTGACCGAGTCCGGAGAGATAGTCCAGGAAATTTTTGACATGGTGGTCCTGTCGGTCGGTCTCGAGATTCCCAAAGACAGCATCGATCTTGCCAACCGGATCGGAATCGAACTTAACCGGCATAATTTCGCCAGCACCCAGTCCTTCAACCCCCTCGAGACCAGTCGCCCCGGTGTATTCGTTTCCGGCGTTTTCCAGGGACCCAAGGACATCGCCTCATCCGTGACCGAGGCAAGCGGGTCTGCCGGTGCCGCAGGCGTCATCATGGCCCCGGCCCGCGACACGTGTACAAAGAGCGTGGAAATTGTCGAAGAACGGGATGTGAGTGGAGAAGAACCAAGGATCGGAGTTTTCATCTGCCGGTGCGGCATAAATATCGCCGGGGTGGTGGATGTGGATGACGTGGAAGACTACACCAGGGAGCTGCCCAATGTGGTCTATACAGGCCAGAATCTGTTCACCTGCTCCCAGGATGCCCAGGGTATAATCAAGGACATTATCCTCGAGAATAAGCTCAACCGGGTGGTTGTGGCATCGTGTACCCCCAAAACCCATGAAGGTATTTTCATGGATACCATCACGGAAGCGGGATTGAACAAGTACCTGTTTGAAATGGCCAATATCAGGAACCAGGATTCCTGGATGCATTTTCACGATCCAAAAAGAGCCACGCTTAAGGCAAAAGACCTGATCAAAATGGCCGTTGCCCGTGCCGGCACCCTGAAACCCCTTCATGAAAAACGTATTCCCATCACAAGGCGGGCACTGGTAATCGGTGGTGGTGTCTCCGGCATGACATCGGCTGTCAACCTGGCGGACCAGGGGTTCGAGGTGGTGCTCGTGGAAAAGGAAGACAGTCTCGGCGGGCTTGGCAACCGGCTGCACCATACGATCCAGGGTGATGATATAAGGGCCTATGTCAAGGACCTTGCAAAAAGCGTGGAATCCCACGAGAACATCGAAGTTTTGAAACAGGCCCTGGTGGTTGGATTTACCGGTTACAAGGGGAATTTTACCACAGATGTCCTGGTCGGGACAGCCATGGCGGAAAAGAAGGTGGATCACGGTGTAATGATCGTTGCCACCGGTGCAGTTGAATACAGTCCCACCGAATACCTGTATACTGAGAGTGACCGGGTCGTCACCCAGCTCGAACTTGCGGACCGGCTTGAAGAAAAGGGAGCCGAAGGTCTTGACAGCGTTGTCATGATTCAATGCGTGGGGTCCAGGAATGAAACAAATCCAAACTGCTCCAGGATCTGCTGCCAGAGTGCCGTCAAGAATGCGATCCATATAAAGAAACTGAGCCCGGAGACCGATGTGTTTATTCTGTACCGGGATATGCGCATGTATTCCATGCTTGAAGAATATTACAATACAGCCAGGAACCTTGGGGTTATCTTTGCAAGGTTCGATTCCGACAACCCGCCCCTGGTGGAAAAATCCGAAGACGGCAGCCTGACAGTGACCTTTACAGATCATGTCCTGGGCAGCCGGCTGGTGGCGGATGCCGACATGGTAGTGCTCAGTGCCGGTGTCCAGGCTCAGGATACAAAGGAACTGGCCACCATCATCAAAACCAATCGAAATGCCGAAGGGTTTTTTATCGAAGCCCATGTGAAACTCAGGCCGGTGGAAGCGCCCACGGAAGGTATCTTTATCTGCGGCACAGCCCACGGGCCCCAGCTTATAACCGAAGCCATCGCCCAGGCACAGGCAGCCGCCTCCCGGGCCACCACTTTCCTGGCACAGGAATACCTGACCCTGTCTGCCGTGACAGCGGAGGTCAATCCGGATCATTGTGCCTCCTGCCTGGTCTGTGTTCGTTCCTGTCCATACGATGTTCCGGTGATAAATGAATATGGTGTGAGTTATATCGACCCGGCCCTGTGCCATGGATGCGGAATCTGCGCGTCTGAGTGCCCGGCTAAAACCATCAAGCTGAACTGGTACGAGGATGACCAGTTGCTAAGCAAGGTAGAGGCCTTGCTTGAGGGGGTAATATGAAAGATGATTTCCAGCCAGTCATCCTGGCTTTCTGTTGTAATTACTGAGGGTATTCAGCTGCGGACCTGGCAGGTTCCATGAGACTGAAATGCCCCACTGATTTTCGCATTATCCGGGTACCATGCACTGGAAAAGTCGACGTGATCCATATCCTGAGAGCTTTTGAAAAAGGGGTGGACGGCGTATTCGTGGTCGGGTGCATGGAGGGTGACTGCCATTTCAACACCGGCAATTTCAGGGCCAGAAAACGGGTTGAGCAGGCAGCCGCGCTCCTGGACAAGACAGGAGTCGGCGGTGACCGTGTAAGGATGTATAACCTGTCTTCCGGCGAGGGCCCATTGTTTGCAGAATATGCCCGCGAGATGGACGAGCTGATCAGGACACTCGGCCCAAGCCCCTTGCGGCAGGCAAAAATGAAGAATGCCAGTGCCGCCTGAAATCGATATGATCAACCTTACTAC
>CAYNHL010000094.1:0-14390 GCA_964397015.1 uncultured Desulfobacterales bacterium
TCGAACCCACGAAGCTTTGACACTTAACGGTTTTCAAGACCGCCGCCTTCAGCCACTCGGCCACTCCTCCCTTGGATAATCCAGAACAAACCCGTTTCTATCATTTTACGGTTGTCAGGTCAAGACCCAAATGCCTTATAAATCATAGGCAACAATGACGCTCCTGGTCTTTTTTTTCAGCAGGCCGCTGTTGGATTCCACAAAGCTGATAATCAGCTCAGGATTTGAATTGTTGTCGATGTCCGCGATCTGTATATCGGTAATCATTCCCGGCAGTTTTCTCGGCGCTTTTTCCATGGACAGGCCGAGCTCACTCCAGTCCAGGATTTCTATGACCCCGTTTTTAAACTGCCTGAATCCCTTGAACAGGTAATCCGATGCTTCGTTGTTCTTGATCACGAGCAGGTTGGGGTTGCCGTCCTGTCCGATATCATACAGCAGTGAGCGCGGCTGAAAATAAGCCACATGAAGGTCATCAAGGTTCGGCCGGTGCTTGAACTTGTAAGACAGTTCGCTGCCCCCATATCCATCGTCACTGGTCCAGTTTACCCTTCCTGAATCATTAAAGCTTTTCAATCTTCCTTTTTCATCTGTGAAAATGAACTGTTCCTGTTCTGTGGACTGCAGGTTTCCCGATGTAAGGCTCAACACATTGAACCCGTCCGGAACCCTCAGGCTGTTGCCCTGTACATAAGTGCCGCCGGACGGTTCAACCTCAAACACCCGCAAAGGGACATAGGGACCTTTCTTGCCGTGGGCCTGGGCGAACAGTTTTTCAGGTTTACCTTTATCATCGGATACCGCCCTGAAATAGAAAGGAAATTCCCGGGCGCCTTTTTGATAATCACTCCCGTCAAATTCGACTACATAGGATGAAACCTGCCTTATCTCGGGTCGCAGCCGGGTCAGAAAGATCTCAGCATATCCGTTGTCGTTGAGGTCGATGGCATCAACACCGATATATAAGAAGGTATGTGAGTCATCGATTTTTTTAACGGATGTCAGCTGGCCGTTCATGGCATATGTAAAAATTTCCATGGCATGGTCGTAGATCACTATAATCTCGTTTTTCCCGTTGCCGTTCACATCTGCGCTTGCAATCCCGTTGATCCGGTCGCTTGAAGTAAAGATATGCCTGGAATTGACCAGGGGATTGCCGGTGCCATCGTATCCGCCGTGCATTCCCGGGGCCGGTGTCTGCTGCTCTGCCATGAATGTCTCGGGCCGCCGGCCGAAGACCTTGTAGTTGATTTCAGTGGTAATGGCATTGAGTTCGGGAATCACGGCACCCAGGTTATCCGATTGCCTGAAAAAATCCAGGCCCGGGGTTTGGCTTGTCATGTCCGCCATTTTGACATCCAGGCTCATGCTCTGTCCGAACAGGGTCAGGCTGCCGTAAACCACGTAATCGACCCCCAGAGCCTGCCCGATCTTTTTTGCCCTGTTGTCGGTAATGTCACCGGCAAGATCCATGCCCGATTCTGAAAGCCTCTTATCCCGCTCTTCTTTTGTCATGACCGTTACCTCGTCACCATGGGTCAGACGGGATGAAAACATGTCAAAGATGCCGTTTTGCAGAAAGGAAAGATCCTGGGCCGAATTCATGACAAACGGCAGGATGGCGACCTGTTTCGTTTCTTTGGCAAAACATGCTCCGGCTGCCAGGATGATGGAATTGAACAGGATGATACCAGTAATGACGATCATTCTGGAGATGATTGGATTTTTTTTCAAAGTCTTGCTCCTTATAAAGTTCACCACAAATAATCAAAGTTGGATATCTGGCAGATATATACCATGATGCCTGATCATACAACCCTTTTAAAAAGCTTTTCAATTTTTGATTTGTTCCAGGAAATGACAGTGGGACGGCCATGGGGGCAGTGCATGGCATTTTCACAGTCAGACAGGTCCAGAAGAAGCTGTGTCATCTGGGATTGATTCAACGCCTGTCCTGCCCTGATGGCATCGTGGCATGCCATGGCCGCCAGGCAGTCCTCGAGCCAGTCTGCCTGTGGGGTGGTATCATTGTACTCGAGCAGCCTGTCGAGGATTTCAAGTACGAGTGCCCCGGCATCTTTGTGAGAAATAATGTCCGGCAGTGACTTTATAACAAAAGTGGTCCCCCCGAAAGGTTCGATGCAGATTCCCATGCCGGCCAGGTGATCCAGGTTACGGGCAAGCAGGTCGGCTTCCCTGGCTCCCGGTTCGATGGTTTCCGGGACCAGCAGGTCCTGTGAGACCAGTTTCAGGCTGTGGTAGCGCTTTTTCAGTTTTTCATACACGATGCGTTCATGTGCCGCATGCTGGTCTATGAGCATAAGGCCGTCCGGGTTTTCGGCAACGATATATGATCCCATTACCTGCCCGATGACATGGCAGTTCCCAAGGGCAACTGTTTTCACGGTTGTTTCAAGGGGTGCCGCAACCGGTTCGGTTTCCAGGGGGTCAGGCGGCACAGGTTCCCATGGAGCGGGTATCATTTGAACCCCGCTTGAATGAACCCCGCTCGAAAAAGGTTTTTGTATGGTATGACCCGGCCGGAAGTCATTGCCGCTTTTTTTTTCATCCGGAACAACGGTATACCGCCGGTCGGTTTTTTCGGCTGATGCCAGGGCGGTTGAAACCGCTTCACTCAAGGCTTGATATATCCTGGAAGGGTCGGCGAACTTGACTTCCCGCTTGGTAGGGTGGACATTGACATCCACCTGGTCCGGGTCTGTTTCGACAAAGAGCACGACATGTGGAAACCGGTGTTTCATGATCCGGCCGGCATACCCTTTGAAAACAGCGGAGACAAGTCCCCGGTCCCGGATCAGCCGCCTGTTGGCATACAGATATATCCTGGATCCGGTGCTCCGGGTGACTGACGGGTGGGAGACAAACCCCTCTATGGACAGGCCTTCTCCTGCATGGCTTACCGGGTAGAGTTTCCGGCGGACTTCTTTTCCCAGTACATGGACGGCCCTTGAAAAGGAGTCTTCGCTTGCAGCATAGTTGCGCTGCAGCTGCCCGCCGGTGGAAAGTGCGAACTGTATCAAGGGATGACCCAGGGCAATCCCCTGGATGGTATCAGCCACATGGCTGTTTTCGGTTGAGACGGCCTTGAGAAATTTGCGCCGGGCAGGGGTGTTGTAAAAAAGCTGTCTGATTTCAACCATGGTACCTTCCGGAGCCCCGGCATCCGCAACATTGACCAGCTTGCCGCCCGCGATGTCAATCCGGGTGGCAACAGGCGAGGCCGAATTTTTTGTCACCAGCGTCATTTTGGATACTGATGCGATGGAAGGCAGGGCTTCTCCCCTGAATCCCATGGTGGATATGGCAAACAGGTCGTCAGTGGTATGAATTTTACTGGTGGCGTAGCGTTCAATGGATAAAAGCGCATCATCCCTGGACATTCCGCGTCCGTTGTCAGATACCCTTATCAGTGATTTGCCCCCGTTCTGGATATCAATTTCAATCCGGGTGGCACCTGCATCCAGGCTGTTTTCCACCAGTTCCTTGACCACGGCGGCAGGACGCTCCACCACTTCTCCCGCTGCTATCTGGTTGGACAGAATTTCAGGAAGTATACGTATGCCTTCCATGGGATGCTCCTGCCGGATCAGGACAGTTCCTTTTTGACAAACCGCAATAGAAACTCCGAATCCCTGGGGCTTAAATCAAACTTGAATCCTGCTTCATCCGCCAGTTTGGCTGGATCTGTTTCAGGATTTTGTTTTCGTTTTTCAGAAACCCACTGCACTGCCTTGCGTAAATTTTCACCCTGGGGCTGTATGGTGGACATATGGTTTTCTCCTTTTATTCAAGGTTCATGTCAGAAGGACGGGAATTTCGGGGTAAGATTCCGCGCATTTTCAAATGCGCGGCCGGCTTTGAGCAGGGATGTCTCGTCAAATCTCTTTGCCATCATCTGAATTCCGATGGGCAGTCCGGCTGCGGAAAATCCGGCCGGCACGGAAATCCCCGGAATACCTGCCATGTTGGCCGATAATGTAAAAATATCGGAAAGGTACATGGTCAGGGGGTCGTCAATTTTTTCCCCGATTTTGAAAGCCGGTGTCGGGGCCACCGGGCTGAGGATAATGTCACAGGTTTCAAAGGCTTTTTCAAAATCCTGGTAAATAAGTGTTCTGACCCTGGAGGCCCGGCCGTAATACGCGTCGTAATATCCTGCCGACAATGCGTAGGTTCCAAGAATTATCCGGTTCTGTACTTCAGGGCCGAACCCGGTTGATTTTGTCTGCCGGTACATTTCGATCAGGTCAGTTCCCTGCCGGCTGCGGTATCCATAGCGCACGCCGTCATAGCGGGCCAGGTTGGAACTTGCCTCACAGGGGGCTATGATATAGTAGGCTGCCACCACATATTCTGCATGGGGCAGCGATATTTCCACGACGTTCACTCCAAGATCTTCCAGTACCTGCCGTGCCTTGGAAAACACGGTTTTAACGTCCGGGTCAATACCTTCGACATCCAGGTATTCCCGGGGGATCCCGGCCGTGATTCCCTTTAGTGAATCCAGCCTGGAGTCATCGAGGCAGGAAGAAAAATCAGGCGAATCGATATGTGCACTTGTGGAATCCTTTGAGTCGTGCCCGGCAATCAGGTCCAGCATAAAGGCCGCGTCCTTTACATCTTTTGTAATGGGGCCGATCTGGTCCAGCGACGAAGCGTAGGATACAAGGCCGAACCGGGACACACGGCCATAGGTGGGTTTAAGACCCACAACCCCGCAGTGAGACCCGGGCTGCCTTATGGACCCGCCTGTATCAGACCCAAGGGCGGCGGTGCAGAAACCCGAGGCCACGGCCGCGGCAGATCCCCCGCTGGATCCCCCGGGTATATAATCGGTGTTCCAGGGATTTTTTACAGGGAAAAAAGCGGAGTTTTCATTGGATGAACCCATGGCAAATTCATCCATGTTGGTTTTGCCTACGATGACCATGTCATGCTGCCTGAGCTTTTCCACGACAGTTGCATCGTACTGCGGAATGAATGTATCGAGCATTCTTGAACCGCAGGTTGTTTTCATGTCCTGCGTTATGATGAGGTCTTTCAGGGCTATGGGAATCCCGCATCCAGCAGGGCTGTTGCCCCTGGCAATCAAGGCATCTGCCCTTTGAGCCTGTTCAAGTGCACCTTCATGGTCAACGGTGATGAACGCCCCGATCCTGTCGTCATGCGCCTGGATCCGGTCCAGGCAGGCTTTTGTCAGTTCAACGGAACTCAGTTCCTTTTTTATCAATAATTCCCGGGCCTGGCAGAGTGTCAGGTCAAAACTGTCCATAGGTCTATCCTTTCCATGATTGCCGGCTATTTCACCACGGTGGGCACAATATAATAATTTTCATCCTGTTCCGGGGCATTGGCCAGGGTTGTTTCCGGGCCGAAAACAGGTCCCGCCTGGTCTTCTCTCAGCACATTGGACTGAAAAGCCGCTCCGGAAAACGGGGTAACCCCTTCCACGTCCACGTTTTTCAGGGTATCTATATATTCGAGAATACGGCTGATCTGGCCGGTCATTTTTGCTTTTCTCTCCGCATCCAGCTCTATGCGTGCCAGGTCTGCGATCATTTCGACATCATCTATTGTTATTTTCATCAAAGCTCCTTTTCAAGGATTGTGTTCAAGGATTGTGTTCAAGGATTATGCCATCGATTTTTTTCTGCTTCAGTTTTTCAAGATAGTTACGGGCCTCATCCCTGGTTGAAAAAAAACCTGTTCTGACCCGGTACCATATTTTGCCATCCTTTTCCCATTGAGTATGGCGGGCTGAAACACCCTGTTTTTCAAGGGTGGTTACATGATTTTCCGCATCCTTGATATCCAGATAAGAGGCCACCTGGATTGTATAGGACCGGGAGGCCTCTGTCTGCCGGGCCTCTGTTACGGCCCCGGGTTCCGGAGTGGTTTGATTACGGGATTTCAAGGTTTTTTTCTTCAGGCTGATTTTGACAGGCACCTGTGACTCAGTTGTTTTATCCGGTGTCAGGGCGTTAGGTGATGCGGTTTCAGGTTCCGCAGGAGTATCCGGTATGTCGGGTATGGGCGGTTTTTTTACCGCCTGCTTGATAATCCGCTTTTCAGGAGCGGGCTTGGATACGATCCGCTCTCTGGAGAGAGGCTCATCCAGAGTTTTGTAAAAATCAAATTTTATTTCATCAGAAGAGGTCTTTTCTGAATGGGTGCCGGCGATCGCTTCCAGCCTTTTTTCAAATTTTTGGGTGTCAAAAGTTATTGGAGACTGTCCCCGTCCGACAATGACACCGAGGACAAACATCCAGCCAATAACGCACAGGAGCACCAGGTGTGTCAATATCCCCTTGGCGGACACCATGGGATTACATCCTTTCAGGCACTGACACCCCTAAAAGGGCTGTTCCGTTACGGATCACTTTTTTGACGGCCAGAACAAGACAGAGCCGGGCAGTGGTCAGGGCTTTATCTTCGGTGATCACCTTGTGCCGGTTGTAGTATTTATGAAATGCCGCAGCCAGTGTCATAAGGCATGAAAAAATTACATTGGGGTGAAGGGTCAAGGCGCTTTTTTCCACCTCTTCGGGAAATCCGGTCAAAAGTTTCAAAAGGCTGATCTCCTCAGGTTCTGTAAGCAGTTCGACATGTTCCGGTGATGTGATCTCCACGTCAGAAATAATTTTTGCTTCCTTTGCCTTTTCCAGGATACTGCAGATCCGGGCGTGAACATACTGGACATAGTACACAGGATTGTCAGAGTTTTTCTGCCTTGCCACTTCCAGGTCGAACTCCAGCCCGGAATCATAGCTCCTGCTCAAGAACAGGAAACGGGCGGCATCTTTTCCTACTTCATCAACAATATCCTTCAATGTGACAAATTCGCCGGACCGTGTGGACATCTGTACCGGTTTTCCACCCCTGAACAGGTTGACCAGCTGGACAAGGATGACATCGAACTGTTCGGGCTTCATGCCGCCGGCTTGAATGGCGGCACGCATCCTGTTGATATAGCCGTGATGGTCGGCTCCCCATACATCGATCACCCGGTCAAGTCCACGGTCGAATTTTTCAATATGGTAGGCAATGTCTGAGGCAAAATAGGTTGTGGTGCCGTCATTTTTAACCACCACCCGGTTCTTTTCATCACCGTAGTCCATCGTTCTGAACCAGAGGGCGCCGTCCTGTTCAAATACCAGCTCCCTTGTTTTGAATTCATCGATCACCCTGTCCACCATGCCGGTATCGTACAGTTGCTGTTCACTGAACCAGCGGTCAAAGGTGACACCGAATGCCGAAAGATCTTCCCTGATGCCTGACAGAATTTTGCTGACTGCATACTCAGTGCAGATACCGACCGCTGTTTCAGGATCTGTTTCTAAAAACCGGGTTGTTTTTTTTTCCAGCAGTTCCCGGGCGATATCCTTTATATACTCCCCCTGGTAACATGTTTCGGGAAATGGTGTATTCGGGGCAACAATCTGCTGCATCCTTGTCAGAACCGACAGGCCAAGGGTTCGTATCTGCCTGCCTGAATCATTGATATAGTATTCTTTTTGCACGTCAAAGCCGGCAAAAGCAAGTATATTGCCGACAGAATCCCCGACGGCCGCACCCCGTCCGTGTCCCACATGGAGTGGTCCTGTGGGGTTTGCGCTGACGAATTCGACCTGTACTTTCTTTTTGCCGCCCAGCTTCGATGATCCATACCGGTGATCCTTTCGGAGGACATCCTCGATTACAGGGTGCCATGCCTGCCGGGAAAGAAAAAAATTGATGAATCCGGGACCGGCAATATCGATTTTTTCGATCAGTAAAGAGTCTTCCATGGCAGCGACAATGGCCTCTGCAATTTTTCGGGGCGGCATTTTCTGGACAGCGGCTGAAACCATGGCAATATTGGAAGAATAGTCTCCATGGGTTTCATACTTGGGCGTTTCGATGTCCATGGCCGGGATGTGGTCAACAGGCAGCTGTCCTGTTTTGAAGGCCCGCAAGACGGCACGTTCCAGGATATCTTTCAATGTCTGTTTCATATGAAAAATCAGTTCTCGTGTTCAGAATTGTCTTCAGGCATAAACCGGGGCGTATCATCCTCGTCATCGATTTCCTTGATTTCATCTTCCTTGGTATCCCCGTCCTCGTCCAGCAACGTGTCAAGTTCCACATCATCCTCATCGATAAACGGCAGATCGGTTCTTGGAAAACTGTCTGCGTCGTCACATTCGAGAACAAGCGTGGTCTGGGATTCATCCTGGATAAAGGGCGGCAGGTTGTCAAAAAACCGGATACAGGTATCCTTGACCGGGAAGAAATTTTTCCGTCTCACCGCCTGGGTAAAAGCTTCGAGTCCACTGGAAAGGGCCTCGTTTATATCGGCAATGTTGTAGGATTCTTCATGCAGCGGCTGGAATATGCCCGTATCCACTTCACCGGACTCCTGCACGGTCAATGTCCCGTTTTTATAATCTGCCTCAAAAGTAAAGCGTTGCTTCATTGATTGTCTCCTGCGTATTGGTATAGTCTCATGAAACTTCTTATTATAGCTTAACGGCGCTGTGTGTCAACAATAAGATGGAGTTGTGTTCGGGTGCAGCCTGACAATGCAAAACCCCCCTTTTTTTCAAAAGGTCCTGTCAAAGGATACCACCGTAACACGGCCTCCCCATGTTTTCCATCACCGTGCTTTTAAAAGGGCTCTTGTTTGCTTCTATAAAAACACATATTGATATTTTAGTACCACATTGATATTTTTTATCATTTGAAAATCAGAAGGGCTAAAAAATGAAAAGGAAAGACCATTTTAAAGGCGAATAACAGTTTTTACCAGCTGGTTATGCAATTTTATAAATCAAAAGGCTTTTTTAAAAACAAACATTGAGGTTCATCGTGAAAAAATCAGCATGCAGCATTCTTACTTTAAGCTTACTGGCGCTCATATTACCAGCTTTAGCCATTGCCGAAAAAGTTCCTTCAAATATCACTGGAATATACACCTCGAATGCCACTCAAAATGAAATTGTAATTCTAAAATTGAATCCTGATAATTCTTCCACCATTGAATCCTGGTATAGAGGCAATACAATTGTTGAAACCGGGACCTGGTATTATGATGAGAGCCTTGTCACTGTGAGATATAAGGACTTTGTGCAAGAATTTAAATTCAAGAAGGTATTATTGCTTGAATATGGCAGTTTCAGAAGAATACAGGGACTGAAACCTGTTCATACTGAAGCATCTGGCGGTTACTTAGAATCTGTCAAATTTGTGGATAAAGTTATTTTAGATATGCTTGTTGAAGATGGCACTATTCAAGTGAACGAAAGACCAACGGCCGGATACATTAACTATATCTCCATAATTTTTGTTACATTTTTCATTTCGGCTTTTATAGGAATGAGAAGACCGTTTTTAATCGCCCTGATATGTGCAGCCCTTGTTCCTGCCATAGCTTATCTGATTGACGAGCTTCATCCGTCTTTACCGATTTTTACCATAATCGGGTTTGTGTTCAGTTATCTATGGTCGATTATTTTCAGATGGATATTTCAAAAAACAAGAGTTGCATTAGATTCAAAGCTTAGATTTCTATCGGGATTCAGTTCTGGAAGAGGATCAAGGAGTTTTTTTGTTATTGGTCCTAAAGGTGGGAAATCGAGAGATTGATTCGTGAATTATAATTGTTCGCTTCGGTGGCCTGCCGGGAGATAGCCGCTCCCGATTCTATCGGCCCAATGGCCTTAAGCAGCCCCTGAGCTTAGTTGTAACATACAAAATAAAGGGCAGCGCTTTTTCAAGAGCGCTGCCCTGTTTCAGGTGGTCATGCTCTAACCTGCGACATCGATTCCAGGATCACATCCCAGGTTTTTATCCTTATTTTCACATTCAAAATTGCTATTCCTGGTGTCCAAATGGCCTTCGTTCTTTTCCTGTTCTGTTTCGACGTAGTCTTCAAATTTATTTTCTGTCATAATATCACCTCTTGTATTCATATCCTGCGTTTTTTGTTTTCAGGCCTCTTTGTTTTTATGAGACCCTGTTGTTCTCCCTTTCATTTGAATATAATATATGACTGATCGAACAAAATGACAATGAGGAATGAATAAGGGTTTAATGATAGGTAAAACCTATCATGTCAGGCCATGGATAATAAAAAAGACCTGAGGTTGGTCTGCCGGTTTTTCAATCCCAGTTTGACCCTAAGGTTCCTGCGGTGAAAGCTGACGGTGGCTTCATACTCCTGTCCTCCGGCGGCTTCACAGACGGCAAGATAATTCATCCGGCTGAAATCAACTGGCCCGGGCAGTCCATTGTCCGCTGCAAAACGGTTCCAGGCAGCATTGGTCTCGAGAATCATGCCGTTTTCATCAATAATGGCGATATGGGCGGATATAGAGTCGAATACAATCCGGAGAAGTTCGTCGGAAAATACGCACTGATCATCAGATATATCTGTCATACGTGTTTTGTCCTTATCGTTAAAAAGAGAATCGCCCCTTCCTTTTTCAAGGAAGGGGCGATTCCGGGTTTTTGCGAAAAGGCCGTTATCAGGTACTGCGCAAAAGAAGAGATGTCATGCATTGCGGCTCGGATGCATGCACCCGGGCCGCAGGTTTCAAAGCTTGACTAGAAGTTCACGCCAAGACGTGCAACAATTTTGAGCAGTGCATCATCAGGTACAGTGGCGACATCAAAGTCCGGAGAAATCCAGGCGGCACCCAGAGACAGGGTGACGTTGGGCATCCAGGCATAATCAACAGAACCGATAACGCCGGTGATGCTGTCAAGAGCTGTGACATCACTTTCTTCAGGCTGCAGGTATCCAAGTTTCAGATGAGCTGTGATGGCTTCTGTGGCTGCAAAAGAACCCCTGAGTGCAAGACCCATGGAACCTGAATTGGGAGAAAGCTCGAAAATACCTACAGAGCCTGCAAACCAGCCTTCGTCATAGGCCAGTGCGCCCATGAAGTCCATTACATTTACAGTCCAGTCAGTTCTGACGGTGTTGATCTGTGCTTCAGTGGGATCTGTCGTGCCCTGGGCATAAACAGCTGCAAGACCAACTGTTGCCATGTCTGACAGAGCGCCTGAGAAGTCGCCCATGAACTGCAGACCTTCATAATCAGTACCTGCGCCGTTGTCGCCGCCGAGCATATCAAGCTCAGCAGCAAGGGCGAAACCACCTACTGGAACTTTTACATAGGCACCATACCCGTAGCGGGTATCGTCAATGGAGTTGTCATCGAGACGGGCGTAGATCAGACCGCCGGTGAAAGCATCAGCGGCATATTCGATGTTGAGGCCATAAGCATCTGTATCGTCGTTAGCACCGTCGTCTGTATTGGCGCCGTTTTCAGATATTTTACCATATGACAGGCCTACCTTTACAGGTGTCAGGTCAAAGTTGAAGTCGAATCCTTCATGAGTTGAGTCATAAAGGGTTTTCAGACCGTAACCGGTATAAAGATCACCGGCTTTCATGCTGAAAATGCCCTGGGTGATGGAAACCCATGCATAGTCAATGGCAAGTTCGCTGGCTTCGGCATTGTTTCCCCAGCCTGCATGTTCTGTCCAGTCTGCTCTCAGGTAAGCCTTGACATTGTCATTTACAGTCCAGGTTACCGGAATTCTGAGACGCTGTTCAATGTGCTCGTCATTTGCATTGTTGGTGTTGTAGCCAACGTTGGATGTGCGTTCGCCAACCACACGGTAGGAACCGCCGATTTCAACATCTGCCATTGCAGGAGCAGAGAAGGCAGCGATCATGGCAACGGCCACAAAAATTGCTAATTTTTTCATCTTTTTTTCCTTTTAAAATTTGGTGTTTTGACTGCACCCTTTTAAATACAGTCAAACAGTTTTTGTCAGTTTTTTGTTCCTGTAACGATCTCATTCCTGATAAAGACCTGTGTTTTCGCAGCATCCCTCCTTTCTTCAGAGATTATTGCTATGAATGGTAAACCATAATAATACCAAGGTGTCAACGATAAAATGCATTTTTTCAAGGTATTTTAATCAAATTGTCAAAACCATTTCCAGAATTTCCACAAAGGCTCGTCAGCCCCTTCAGGGTCAGAAGGTGTGATATAGGGCATCATCTGTTCCGGGTTCATGCGCAAAAGCTCCTGTTCATGGGAGTTTTGCGTCTGTTCCATCTGTTTGTAGGCCAGCGTGGTCCGGTTGAAAATATCCTTGTTGATCCTGGCGGCCACGTTGTTGAGTTCAAGGATTACATCCCCGGCATTGTCTGCCTGGGCAAAAAAAGGCACTGTTTTTTGGGAGGCCAGGTCGTGGACAAGAATATCGAGGCTGAATGCACCGGCAAAATGAGTGACAGTACCTGTTATCACATAATCAGTGTTAATTTTTTGCGCAAGGGCCCGGACGGCCCTTTCATCCATACCTTCCGGGTTTTGGAAACCCCCGGCTGGCAGGCTTTTGGGCAGCAGAACCTTGACACGGTCTTTCCACGACAGTCTGGCATACAGCATCCTGGCCATTCCGGCCTCGACATGGGAGATATCTTCCAGTGAATGGGATTCAAAGGGTGCGATGGCAATGGTTTCAATCTGGCTGGCAGAGGCTGTCTGCGGCATGCAAAGAGCCGCCAGGCAGACGGCGGCCAGTGTGATATGGAAAAATGTATTGATTAATCTGCTCATAACAATAACCTTCAGTCTTGAAGTTTGGTTTTCAGTATCCGGGTGGCTTCTGCAGGATCAGCCGTTCCCCGTGTCTGTTTCATGACCTGCCCCATGAAAAAACCGAGCAGTTTGGATTTACCGCCTCGAAATGCCGCCACTTCATCAGGGTGTTTTTCAAGTATCCGGGTGATATGGGTTTCAAGGGTTTCAGAGTCGCATGCCGGTTCTATCCCAAGCTCGCTGACCAGTGTTTCGGGATCTTTTCCATTCTGGACCATGTTGTCCAGCATGGTTTTGGCCGCACGGGCATTGATTTTTCCTGTTTCCAGCATTTCGAGAAGCCGGCCGAAGGCTTCAGGGGTCACCGGGGCTTTAGCCAGACTGGTGTTCTGCTGGTTCAAAAGGCCCAGAAGATTGGTCATTATCCAGTTGGCGGCCAGTTTTTTATCATTCAGGCTGGTGCTGCTTTTTTCGTAGAATTCGGCAAGTTCCGGGGTGGCGGTCAGCACACCGGCATCATATTCATTCAAGGCATGTTCTGTAATGAAACGGTTTTTCTTGACATCCGGCAGTTCCGGCATGCGGGAGGTCAATTCCTGGATCCATGCATTTTCCACGACAAGGGGTACCAGGTCGGGGTCTGGAAAATATCTGTAATCATGCGCCTCTTCCTTTCCGCGCATGGAAACGGTTTTGTTTTTTGCAGGATCCCACAGCCGGGTTTCCTGGATCACAGCACCTCCTTCTTCAAGCAGCCCGGCCTGGCGAATGATTTCATATTCAATAGCCTTTTCCACATTGCGGAATGAATTCAGGTTTTTGAGTTCGGTCCTGATGCCGAACTTTTTCTGTCCTTCGGGCCGCAGGCTGATGTTGGCGTCACACCTGAAGCTGCCCTGTTCCATGTTTCCGTCACATACATCGATATACCGCAATATGGAATGAAGCTTTCTCAAATATTCGCCAGCCTCGGAAGCTGATCTCATATCCGGTTCAGACACGATTTCGATCAGGGGAACGCCGGCCCGGTTAAGGTCCACCATGCTCCGGTCCCTGCCAGGATCATGGATAAGCTTGCCCGCATCTTCTTCCATGTGGATCCTGGTGATGCCTATTTTTTTGACACCTGCACCGGTTTCGATCTCCAGCCATCCGTGTTCGGCAATGGGGGCCGCATACTGTGAGATCTGGTAACCCTTGGGCAGGTCGGGGTAGAAATAATTCTTGCGGTCAAACCTGGATTCACGGGTAATGCGGCAATTTGTGGCCAGGGCTGCTGTAACAGCAAAGGAAACAGCCGTTTTGTTCAGCACCGGCAGAACCCCGGGCATGCCGGTGCATACCGGGCAGGTGTTGGAATTGGGCGGTTCTCCGAACTTCGTGGAACAACCGCAGAATATCTTGGTATTTGTTTTCAGCTGGGCATGGACTTCAAGACCGATAACAGGTTCAAACGGCATAGCGGTTTTTTATTCCTTAAAAACAGAATCAAGGGTCAAAATTAAAACAAAGACTTTCTTTTATATCCTTGAATCTGTTATTTATCAATATAAAATTAATATTGCAATCCCGGCGGCAACCATATAAAAAAGGTTCCTGGCGGCCGGGACGACCGTTGATAATGATATTGAAGGTGTTTTTACAATGACGTTTTTTCTTTGTGTAATAGGTATGGTCATGATTGTCGAAGGGCTGCCGTATTTTGCCTTTCCAGATAAAATGAAGGAAATGATGGCCATGATCATGACATTCCGGGATTCAGCCTTG
>CAYNHL010000095.1:0-14162 GCA_964397015.1 uncultured Desulfobacterales bacterium
GGCAAAATATTTATCGCTTTGCCAGGATAAGAAAAAGAATGAAATCCAAAGAAAATGAAAGGTTAATATTTTTTTTGGGGAAGAATATACAGAAATGAAGGAGGAGACGGTTCTATCGACATGGGTGGTGCCTCACTTTTCCGTCACAGGCGGTTACCATGCCGGCCGGCGGTAACAACGGACCAGATATTGTTTTCATAGTCAAACGGAGATTATTGTTGCCGGCATAGAAATATTCCGCAGGCACCGGTCTTTTGCTGTGGCTCGGGTGGCCGTCGGATACCATTGCCATGTTCATCATTTCAATCATTCACGGTATTTCTGCCGTGGGGGTCACCGGGATGCTGATTTTTCTTTTTTATTGTCATCCCACTCAGAGGGACATCAGGTAGCCTGCTATTTCACTGGTGTTTCCTATCCCTCGGATTCACCTGAAATCAAAACACTGGCATCGAAAGAGGCAATCTCAAGGATCAAGTTGTAAATGTTCTGCATTTCACGGCTCTGTCCCACAATATTATCCAGGCCGTAACGGGTGATCGCCGCGGATCGCAGCAACCGGATCTCTTTTTTCAGGTCATCGGTATTTTCCATGAGACGGAATTCATGCCGCTTTCTTTCATGGATATCGATGGAAATCAGCTGCTGGGCCGTCACCTGTCCATTTTCATCCAGCCGCGGGGTGCTGACGTAAAAATACCACCAGTTGTTTTTGGGGCATTTATATTCAAAACTGGCGGTTTTTCCCGAAAACACCTTGTCTCCCACACACCAGGGACATTGTTCGTCAAGGCCGTGGATGAGCTGGTAACAGTACTCTCCCGTTGTATTATATCCGATATGATCGATCAGCGCATCATTCATGAATTCGACCTTGTAATCATTGGACACGGTATAAATGAACCCGTTAAACCCGTTCACAATCAAATCAAGCAGGTCCGTGCTCTAAAATGTTCCCTGGACCGGCCGGGCTCATCCACCTCACGAACGGACACACAGCAGGCCCGGCATCCGCAAAAATCAAAGCAATTACCGGCGATTGTCGCATAAAAAATGGTCCCGTCCTTTTTCTGATGATACTGCAGTAAAAAAGAATGGGCCTGATTTTTACCCTTGCTTTCGATTTTCCGGGCCAGTTCTTCGGGACGTAGGGATATATCTGTAAATTTTAAAGAAAGAAACTCATCAAAATCATACCCATACAGCTTGAACTCAGCATCGTTGTACCTGCCATGTCAAGTGGCAGGCAGCAGAAACCCCGTCAGGGCTGAAGGGGGATATCCCATTTCTTCATATATTTCCATATGGCGGCCCGGCTCAGTCCGGTACGCCGCCCTACTTCCGCCTTGTTCCACTGGCTTTCCCGGAGATGATGCATAAGGCGTTCCCGGGTCAGTTTCTGATGCCGGGGCCGGGTATGTGCCGGCGTTGTCCGGAAAGTTTCGACATCAGATGCCGTCATGACCGCCGGTGTTCGAATTTCAAAAGGCAGATCTGAAACATCGATGGCCCGGCCGGAACACAGGACAAAGGCATGCTCGATGGCATTGGCCAGCTCTCTGATATTCCCCGGCCAGGGGTAATCCATCAGGGCTTTTAATGCCGGTTTTGAAATTCCCTTGACGTTGACATCAGATTTTTCATTGTTCATTTTGATAAAATGAGTGATCAGCAATGGGATATCTTCTTTCCGGTCTCGTAACGGCGGCAGGTAGATCGGGAAAACCTTCAGCCGGTAATACAGATCTTCCCTGAAAGTGCCGGCATCCACCAGAGATTTCAAATCTTTGTTTAACGCCGCGATCACCCGGATATCGATCTTCCGTTTTCTGGATTCCCCGACCCGTTCGATTTCTTTTTGCTGGAGTACCCGCAATAATTTTACCTGAATATAAGGAACAATTTCTCCGATTTCATCTAAAAAAATGGTGCCCCCGTCCGCCTGCTCAAATCGACCCATACGATCTTGGTTGGCACCGGTAAACGCGCCTTTGACATGGCCGAACAATTCGCTTTCAAGAAGGGTTTCCGGAAGGGCGCTGCAATTAACGGTCACCATGGGCTTGTCCCGCCGTTCGCCAATGGAATGAATGGCCCCGGCCACCAGCTCTTTGCCCGTGCCGCTTTCCCCTTGTACCAATATGGTGGCATCACTGGCGGCCGAAGCTTTGATAAAGGAGAAAACATTCTGCATGACCTGGCTTTTTGCAATAATGCCGCCCAGGTAGTTCAATTCGCCTAACCGGCGCGTGGCTTCTTCCATTTTTAGCCGGGCATTTTTTAATTCCGTGAGATCTGTGACGGCCTCAACAATGCCGATGATCTCATCGTCTTTATTCCTGATAACCCGGGCATTTTTTGTGACAGAGACATTATGCCCGTTTTTATGTTTTAACAGGCATTCTGTGGGTTCAACGCGGCCCCGCCTTAAAATACCGCAGTCTTGAATACTGAGGGGGCATTTTTTTTCAAAGCATTGACTGAACTGCAGGAATTGGCAGCTCTTATATTTTATTTCATCTGCTGAATAACCGGTTATTTTTTCCATTGCCGGATTCCATGCAAGAATGGTTCCCCTGGGATCAAGGACAAAAATACCGTCACCGATGGATTCAAGAAGCGACTTTACAAATTCATTGGTTTGAATTTCATATTTGATATTGATAATGACGTCTCCCTGGTAACAGTGTTATTGCTATAGGTACCAATTGTACTGCCACTTTATACCAAACAAAATGTCAAGTAAACCTTATAGTCAGCGGCTGAACACAGACTTTGGAAGCCGGGGCCGGGGCACGCGGACAGAAAAGGCCGTGCGTGACCAAAACAAAAAAATCGAGCCTGGCACATATTTTGATTACAATTTTTGATGATTGTTCATTTCAAACATTTTTTTAAGGAGCCAGCATGATGAATGACAAAGACAGCGGGATAACCGTGCTAACCCCGGATGATGATTTTTGTTTTGACTGTAATCCCCGGTTGAACTGTTTTACACGGTGTTGCAGAAATGTTCATATATTTTTAATGCCCTATGATATTATTCAGTTGAAACACAGCCTGGCCATGTCGTCCGGAGCATTTTTACAACAATATACCTATACCCTTATGGGGAAAAACGGATTGCCGGCAGTGGGGTTAAAAATGACTGAAGATGAACGGAAAACGTGTCCGTTTCTGGGTGATTCCGGGTGCAGCGTGTATGAAAGCCGTCCGTGGGCATGCCGGGTTTACCCCTTGCAGCCGGAGTCAACAACGTTCACTGAACAAAATGGACAAGATTATTATTCAATCATGGACGTCCCTTTTTGTCGGGGATTTGAATCCGGTTCGACGTCAACGGTAAAAGCGTGGCTTGATCGGCAGAATGTCCCGATTTATGAACAGATGGAATCATTATTCAAACACATTACCACGGCATCGTTTTTAAGTGATAAAAAAATTGAAAACAGGCAAATTCAGGAAATATTCTTTATGGCATGCTATGACATGGATCTATTCAGGCAATTTGTTTTTGAAACCAGTTTTTTACAGCAGTTTGATATCAACGCCCGGGAAGTTGACCAGATTCGTCACGATGATACCGCCCTTTACAGGTTTGCCATGAAATGGATTGAATTCGGGTTGCTCAAGCAGGAGGGACTGAAGCTCAAACCCCACGTCATGGCCGCTAAAAAAGAAGCCCTGGGCATTCACTGACCCAAAGGTTCAGTCCATGATATTTTCTTTCAGGGCATCCATTGACCATGCCGGCAGGGGCATATATCTGCCTGACTTTGGATCAAGCCTGCAACGGTATGAGGCACTGGTTTTTTGTGTTTCCCACATATATTGCCACCCGTCAATGAAATAGGGACAATTTTCATTGAAGCAGACATAGAAGAAGTCATTCTCCCAGGTCGATGTGACAGGGACTTTCCATTTTTTCATTTCCACTTTGCAATAGGGGCAAACAGGTCTTTGTTTCTGTGTCATGACCGACAACCTCGTTGTGTAAGGGTATTAAAAATTTTTTCACATGACTGGCCAAATCCTTTGGAATATGCCGGGAAATCAAAGGTGGGGTCTGTCAAAAACCTGTTTAACACCTCGGCCCTGAAAATATCCCAGTGGGCGGGGATGGCTTTTTCCCTGGATATGGCGGCAAGATCTTCATATGCCGCCTCTTTGTGAGCAAAGGTTATTCCATGGGCATAGCCTGAGTCATACCATTTCTGATTCTGTCGATTCTCTGTGTGGTTGTGTTGTTTCATTTGTTTATGACCACCCTGGTTGGCAGCGGTGGTTACAGCCGGACCATTTTTGTCCGGCTGTAACCTGGAGGATACTGTGAATGGCATTACACAAGTATCGCAAACAAAAGGGATGTAACGCCCTGTCTGCCTACATCCCGATCACTTTATCGATTTGAACCAGACTATGCTTGGTTCGCTTAAAAACGTTGAATTCATCTTTTTCTTCATCATAGACTGAATTGACAAACACATTCCCCCAGTGTTCCTGATCCAGTTTGGGGAAATCGGTCCGGTAAAAATATCCGGGCCATCGTGTTTCTTCCCGGAATAATTTGTGGCGGGTATGTGCTTCAGCCAGTTGGACTCGCTGGATATTTTCCCAGCACCGCATTAACTCATGAAGATTCCTTGCCGCCAGCTTGGAAAGATCCTGTTTGAGCATTTCTAATTCTTTCAGTGCGATGTTCAGTGTCGTAGCCGAGCAATTGTACTGCGAACCGCAACCGCCCACATATTCATCCATGATTTTATTCAGACGGAATAACGCCATTTTCGGCGTGATAAAGTATGGGTTGACCTCTTCCACGGGCAGGTCATATCGTTTTTTCGCCGCCCCTAAAGTGGTATACCCGGCGTGTTCTTCATACCGTTTCAACGGCGCTTCGATCTCTGCCTTGAGTTTTTCAATGACATCCGCATCCGGTTCCGGGGTATTCTGGTTTTCGACACAAAATTTAATCGCTGCCTTGGCCGCAATCCGACCTTCCGTAAAAGAGCCGGATGAAAATTTATGGCTGGAGTTGGCAACACCATCGCCTGCGGCAAAAAGCCCTTTAATGGTTGTCATGCGGTTATACCCGAAAAAGTAATCGTCCTTGGAATCCGCTGTCTGGATATCTTCCGGCCCGCTGGTCCAGGCACCGGACGCCCCTGAATGAGACCCGATAAAATACGGCTCTGACGGCATGATTTCAGAACTGCTTTTTTCCGGAAACACATCTTTTGACGCCCACAGAACGGCCTGGCTGATGGTCATATCCAGGAAATCCTCCCATGCTTCAGCTTCAAGCTTTTTCATTTCTTTTTTATAGGTTTTTTTATCGGGTGCCGCTTCCGCGATCCTGGCAATGGCTTTGTCCGTATGGATGAGGATGGGGCCGTCCCCTTTTTCATACATTTCCTTCATCATCAGGTGATTTCGCAGGCAGGTGGGAATGGGCTTGACTTCTCCATACGGCGGCCAGTTGTGAAGTTCTCCGCCTTCGGCAAGCCCTTCTCCCATGTAATCAAACCCCGTGGCTGAAGTGGCCGTTGCCTTGAACAATAGAAACCATGCCCCCACTGGCCCGTACCCGTCCTTATACCGGGCCGGGATAAAGACCACTTCCTGGGAACTCATTTCCGCCCCCGCTGCCGTGGTCAGATAGGAGCTGGATCCGGAATTCCATGGGGGATACCATGCCCGGCCCAGTCCTTCCCCCGTGGATCTGGGTTTAAAAACATGGACGGCACCCCCGGCACTGACAATACAGGCATTGCACCTGAATACATAAATTTTTTGTTCCCGGACACTGAATCCAATGGCACCACAAACCCGTTGTCGATCGTTTTTGTCCAGTAACAGCTTGATAATAAACACCCGTTCATAGATGTTATCCAGACCGATGGCGGTTTTGGCAGCTTCCGCCACAATGGCTTTGTAGGATTCCCCGTTGATCATCAGTTGCCACCGGCCCTCATGCACATAATTGCCTTCTTTGTCTTTCCAGATGGGCAACCCAAATTTTTCAAACAAATGGACACTGCCGTTGACATGTCTGGAAATGTCCATTACCAGATCATCCCGGCAAAGACCCATTAAGTCCTGGCGGACATAACTCAAATAATCCACGGGGGTGTTTTCGCCCTGATATTGATTGATGGCGGAAAGTCCCATGCCGACGGCGCCGCTACGTTCCATGGCGGCTTTATCCACCACCGTGACTTTTAAATTATTTTGTCTGGCCCAGTGTGCCGCTTCGATGCAGGCACCGGATCCGGCCATACCTGGACCAATAATCAAAAGGTCTGTTGATACTTCAATCGTTTCAAAATTCTGCATGATGTATCCTTTTCTCTTAAAGGGTCCAAAGTTCATCCGCTTTTAAAGACGCAGGCTCTGTAAACAACAACTGGTCATCCAATGTACCGGAACCTTCACCAAACCCGCCATCGGGCACGACATTTCCCTCCGCCACTGTCCGGATCGGGAATTTAAACCGCTTTATGGTGCCCCCCCTGAAACTGACTGTCCACATGATGTCATTGCTGCCCCTTAACGGCACAACATTTGCCCCCAGGGGCGTAAAGTCAGCATACCCTCTGACTTCGATGGCCTGGGACGGGCAGATCTTGACACAATTATAGCATTCCCAGCACATATCCGGCTCCGCGTTGTAGGCTTTCATCAAGTCTTCGTCCAGGGTCATGAGATCGTTCGGGCAGATGTATTCACAAGCGGTTTTATCGCCTCCCTTGCACCCATCACATTTTTCGTTAATGACATAACTTGGCATTTTTCCCTCCTTCTCGTATTTAGCTAAATGATCAAGTAAGCTGCCTGCCTTTCCAGACAGCAATATACATGCCATACAGCAGGCCCCCTTATGGCCCCGGGATAAAATTGATAATTGTCTGAATACAGTGGGTTAGGATGTATCATCCCAGGCAGTCCCGCCAGGGGGCCGGAAAAGTGGCGCCACCAACGATATTGTGGCGCCACGGAATCCATCGGATGTCAACCTCCTGGCACCCTTTGTTTTAATCCCCGGCCCCGAAACAATTGAATACCATGTGGCGCCACTTTGGGTGCCTGACCCCCTGCCATGAAAGAACGGATAACAAACCCCTGCCATATTGTTGCCATGGCACAATTATTGATTCTTGATTTTTCAGAATCCATTCGTTTCAGTTTGACCCGGCAATTACAAAGGGGATTGCCCAGTGCTTTTAATCCAAAAATCAGGGGGAAACTCAACATGGGAAAATTAAAGAAATACATGATGGTGCACAATACGGCGGGCGCTGACTGCAAGGAAGTGCAGGCAAACTGGAGAAAGCTGGCAAAGGTGGAAACGGCCACGTGGATAAAAACTTATTTTAATGAAAACAAAGGGGTCCGGTATTGTCTCTGGCTGGCCCCCGGGGAAGAAGCGCTGAAGAATATTTTCACGGAAATCGGTATCAGCTGGGATTCCATCACGCCTGTGGAAGAAACGATTCCTGATCTGTGGGGAGAAAAATGGGATGATCACCTGAAAAAAGATGCGATTGCCGATAACCTTGGCAATTGATGTCTGATTTTTACCTGCAATGTCGAATATCTTTTGCATAGGTTTCAAAATCTGTTTCTAACAGAAATTTTGATATGACTTGGCTGACCATATCGGCGGTATCTATGCGATAAATCCCTTTTTGATCGCGCCCGGCAATTTTTTTAGCATTTGCGACAATCGCCTGAAGCGCTGTGGCTGGTATTTCAACATTGACATTAATAACAAGGGTGTCTGTTCTTTTTTCACGGGTCATCATCTTTTATCCTTTTTTGGTTTTACCCTGTGTCTGACAGTCATAGAATCATTTTTTAAACGTTTTGTCAAAATATTCAATTAGATTACGGCAGATTATGACATCAACGGATTCATCCGAGAGGAAACATGACGTATCATACGGAAGAGATCTGGGAAGACAAATGGGTAAACACCACCTGCGGCGTCTGTTTCAGTGCCAGGCCCAAAATTCTGAATTCGGAATGGCCCGCAGATTAATGAGAATAACAATGGGTATGATGAAAACCTGGCAAATTTACCTGCCGGACAACCTTAGAACAGATCAGGCGGATAGAAAAGACAGGGCTGATTATTACCTTTCTATTTGGCCATATATTACAGAAAAATGGGCCAAACTCGTACCACTTGAAAAGGTTTTTTCAAAAGACCAGCCACTGGCGGGGAAACTGCATAATTATTTTTTTGACAATCCCGCACCATTGGTCTATTATGAATCATTCCTATTGTTTTCATCTGTATTCTGGATGATTCTCATTTGTCGTCGCCTGAATTATTCTCCTTGATGCACGTGCATTACCGCATATGATCTTTTCTATAATGTTTTTATGCCGGTCAACCGACAGGCAGAAAGGAGGGAATCATGGAAGACCATACCATGTATTACGACACCATTGTTAAAGTGACCAATGCCATTGCCCAGTGTAAGGACCCGAAAGAAGTCGCCCTTGTCACCGCTGAAAGTGTCCGGACGGCCTTTAATGCAAAAGGGTGTGCCGTGTTCCTGGTCGACCGGGATACTAGAAAACTCGGTCTTGTAGCCTCCCATGGACTCAGTGATGCATACCTTAAAAAAGGCCCCATCCATTTCATGCAATCCATCAAAGAAGCAAAAGATGCTGTTCCCATTGCCATCTATGATGTCATGGACGATCCGAGAATCGAATATCCGCTTGAGGCAAAAAAAGAAGGGATTGCCTCTCTGCTGGGCGTTCCCATCATCAGCCATGATAAAATCATCGGAGCCCTCCGCCTGTACACATCCAAACCCTGGGAATTCACCATCAATGATATCACGCTGGTCCAGGCCATCGCCCAGATCTGCGGCATGGCCATGGATACGTGCCGGCTGTATAAAGGATATAAAACCAGTATCGAGATTCTGAAAAACATGCGGGATCATGATTCCTTTACCACCCACCGGTGGACACCCCATGAAGGGGTTCCCAAAAGTGTGGATCAATCCATCTGTGATTATTAATCCTTTCATCCATCTGTGACTGCCCGTTGAGTATTTCCCGGATTCACCGGGCAGTCCGGCCTTTTTATCCTTCGTCCATACCCCCCCTGTCTTCATTGTCCTTCAAAAATTCTTGATATAGATCAATGAAATGGTTTTCCAAACGATGTATGTAAGGCATATCAGCAAAAATGTGACCAGCAGCTCCCGAAAGGATAACAATAATGACCATTCCCGGCAATTTATTAACCACCGCCATGGCAGTAATGCCCCACACGGAAATTTGCGTTCATTCCTTGAAAGTAAGGAGGAGAACATGACTGCTGCCATTTCCCGGTCCGTGATACTGGGGTACACCGCGACCTGTATGGACAATTCCTCGGCAAGTTCCCTTTTCAGGCAGTGTCAGGGTTTTCCCCGGACTTGATTTTCCCGCCGGGAAAGTCCCAATTAATGGGCACAGCATAGATAATGGCAATGGTGACCAATTTTGTTTCCATGGCTTTCCGGGTGATGACAAAAATGGCGGCACAGAAAAAAGGCAGAGTAGTCTATGGCCCAGAACCACATATCAGGGATGCCCAGGATTTTGGCGTTTCTGTCCTGATTCAGGGAATGATAATAGACAATGCCCAATGTGGCAAACATGAACATGATCTCAATATTCCATCCCACTCTTTTTTCTCCCATGGGTTTTCCTGATAAAAATTGAACAATTTAACTATCGCCGTGCCTTCCCCCCTGGACAGAAAAAAAGATTGACAATAGTGTTTAGAGTCTATACAGTTATGACCATGAGCAATGGATACCAGAAAATACACGGGAAATTTCAATCTTTGATGGCCCTGGCCCTGAAGCTGGATCAGATGCCCAAGCAATTCGGTACAGGTCGGGATTTGTCCCATACCGAAATCCATCTCATAGAAATTATCGGAGACAACAGTGCTCTTGGCGTCACCGACATTGCCCGGCTGATCGGCGTGACCAAAGGCGCAGTTTCCCAGACACTCAAACGTATTGAAAAAAAGGGACTGGCCCAAAAGCAAAAAGATCCGGACAACCGATCAAAACTGCTGGTCTCTTTGACTGCACTGGGGAATATGGCTTACTGGGCCCACAAGCACTGGCATGAGACCATGGACGGTGGATTTATCACATACCTGGAAAACCTGAATAGTGATCAAACCGAATTTATTCTGGATTTTCTAACCCGGATGGAGGATTTTTTACAACGCCGGATCGAGTCCCCGGAATAGTTTTTTTTGCCTAAAGTGTATACATACTAAACATACAACACGGAGGTATCATGTTTTTCAATTCAGCCCGTCAGGGAGATGTCTGTAGCCACACCCATTCATTTGTACTGGACAATTTCATCCGCCGGATCTTCCAGAACCCTGTCAAAATTGCCGGTCCCTATATCCGACCCGGGGATACCGCAATTGATTTCGGATGCGGCCCCGGCTATTTTACCGCGGCCATGGCAAAACTGACCGGGCCGAACGGAAAGGTATGGGCCGTGGATCTGCAGCCGGAAATGCTTGAAAAAGTGAAAAAAAAGTGCCATGAACTGGGCCTGTCAGCCAGTGTCAACTGCCACCGGTGCTCTCAAAAAGCCATTAATCTGGACTCCTCGGTTCAGGCGGATTTTATGCTGGCCTATTACATGGTCCATGAAATCCCGGATAATCGCATTTTTTTCAAACAGGCCTATCCGCTGCTCAAGTCCGGAGGACGGTTTTTAGTTGTGGAACCCCTGTTCCACGTCAACAAATCACAGTTCAAAACCATCTGCACAGCCGCGCTGGAAGCCGGATTCAACCAGGTGGACACCCCAAAGGGCAAAGGGGGCCGCACTCTGCTGCTCACGCGATCACCCTGATGAAATTGACCTGAGCGTATTTGATTTTGTCGCACGGGTGCCCGAAGCATTCAAAGGCTTCCAGAAACACGGCTGTGCCGGCTGTCATGCAGGGGGCGGCATGATGGAATTTGACCGGGACGGATTCAGGTATGATCTGCGGCTGGCCCAAAATCCCGAACTTGCAGAAACTCTGGACGGGGATTATTACCAGAGCCAATGGGATAAAACCGGTGTGATCGAGCCGGACCGTTTTTTTTGTCATGGCAACCGGTACAATATCCAGACCCGGATCAGATAAATCAAGGCACTGAACTTTAAATGGGCGGGAACGGCCGCATCGGGTATCGGGCAGGTCACCGGCAGGCAGGATTAACCTGCATTGACTGCCACACCGGGGATATCAGCCATAATTTTGCCAAGGGCAATGGGCAATGCCATGGACAATACCATGGCCTAAGAGCTGAACAGCACCATGAATTCTTGCAGGGACTGCCATACAAAGGGGATCATGGGCGCTACCCGGATGGAACATCGCAGTATACGGAAAGACCACCTGGACAAACTGTCCTGCGAGGCCTGCCATATTCCGGAACTGAACCGCAGCGCCGGCGGCGCCATGTTCCTGAACACCGGGGTTTACGGGAAATTTGGACAGCCGGGAACCGATCGTTTCGGGGCCCACGTTCCCTGGAAACCGGCCTATGTTATCCGGGTAAAAGACAAAGACGGCATCCCGCGGATCACCCCGGTCAATCCCATGCTCAACACCCTGTTCACCAACCGGGACGCCGACGGGATTTATGCGCCCCTCTTTCTTTCCGAGGTGGAAGCCGCTTATGAACAATGCAAAGACAACCTTTCCTACCGGCAGGTGCCCTATGATTTTCATCGGGCATCCGATGTCATCCTCATGCTGGAGACCCTGACCCTTTCCCTTGAAGGAAACAAACGGTTTCAGGAATAACCCGAAAATGCTTGTAACCTGGGACAATAGTTGTACTGGTCCATGGGAAGGAGTTCCTGTTTCCTATATTGTCCAGTTTCTTCTATATGGTCCAGAAGGGGCAATTCCAGTTAATTAATGATGAAAAGCTGCTAAAGGAGAGTCAAGAAGATGGGTAACAATAATCATGAATTCATATTCAAATGTATGTGGTTTAGTATTTTTTCTATAAGTCTATTTCTTTTTTTAACCCTTGTTGCTGCTCCGGCCCATGCCCAGTCTGACGGTAGCCGATCTTTGAACCACAAAGGCGTGCCCGACAAGATCTGGCAGCACATCAATGACCACGGCACTCTGCCTTCGGACGTGCGCTACCGCATTCTGGAAGACCGTTCGATGATTCCCATTCCCTTGCCGTCCCCGTCTTCCAAATCGGCCTCGGTCCCGGAAAAGAGCGCCCTCCCTCATCCCCTTCCCGGCCCATCCAAGGGAATGCAGTGGGTGACTGTGGGCAATGACGCCTTTCTCATTGAAAAAAACAGCGGCAAGGTGATTTTCATCGGGCATCCGATGTCATCAGGTAGCGTGCATAAAAGATTTCTAAAGCGTCGAAGTGCGCGCCGGGGTGACTTAGCGGGCAACGGATCCTGTCCGTAGCCGGTGATAAGGTGAGGTGATGGTGAGGTGATAAGTAATCGCTTTGTTACTCCGCCCTAACTTTTCAATAAACTCCTTCCTATCTGCCGTCAACATCATTTAAAAACTTGACAAAGTTCACATATTTGTATACCTTATTGGCATGCGGTCGATATCATTTTACAAGACTGATTCAGGTAAATGCCCTGTTGAAGAACATCTGGATTCGTTGTCTGATACACAAGTCACAAAAATTACCTGGGTATTGAAACTGATAAGAGAGACTCAAAATGTGTCCTCAAAGTATTTCAAAAAATTAATCAACACAGATGATATCTGGGAAGTAAGAGTGACTGTTGGAAATAATATCTTTCGCCTCCTTGGTTTCATGCAAAATCAGGAGTTAATCATCTTGACCAACTCTTTTCAGAAAAAGAGTCAAAAAACTCCCAAAAAGGAAATCAAGCTGGCAGAAAGAAGAAAGAAAGATTATTTGAGCAGGAGGTAAATATGGATGACCTTGATAGATATATCGAAAAAAGGAAAAAGAGAAGTCCAAAATTTTCTCAAAACTATGACAAAGGCTATGAGCAGTTCAAAATTGGTGCTCTTCTCAAACAAGCCAGATTAGATGCTGGCCTTACTCAAGAACAGGTAGCAACAAAATTAAAAACAGGCAAATCTGCAATTTCAAGAATTGAAAATCATGCAGAGGATATTCGGCTATCTACTCTTGTAAATTACGCCCAAGCCCTTGGTAAAAGCCTTAGATTAGAAGTAGCATAATCCCAAATAAAGATAACAAAAAAAAGGATTAGTAACCGTGGCGAGGCACGAGGCCCGGTACTAATACATGGTTCAAGAAGCCGCGGATCCCACCTGGGTGAGCCGGCTTCCCTATTATTCCATCAGCCACAACGTGTCTTCCGTCGATACCGCCCTCTCTTTCCTGGGTCCCGTTCTGATGCTCCTGGTGATCGTGATCTATTTTAACCGGGTTCGAAAAAAGGTCCGGAACAAACCATTAACCATTGGAATGACTCTCGCCGGGATATTTTCCGCAGGCACCGGTCTTCTGCTGTGGCTCGGGTGGCCGGCAGATACCACTGCCATGTTCACCCTTTCAATCCTCCAGGGTATTTCTGCCGTGGGGGTCATCGGGATGCTGATTATCCTTTTTATTGACATCCCGGTCAGAGGGACATCCGGTAGCATGCTGTTTCACTGGTGTTTCCATGTTTATACCGGTGACAGGATAACGCCCTGGATTGACGACAAGGATAGAAATCGCTCAGTCTTTTGTTTAATTTTTTCATCATATTGTTGTATAATTTCAACAAACACAGTATCATCTACTCCCAGGTTTTAATTTCCAATCAGGTGTCCATGAAAAATTTATCTGTTTTGATTTCGATATGGCTCAGTCTACAACATATCATCTTGATGTTTACGCGTGCCCTTCAGGGTATCAGCCGCGCAATCCAAAGGCAATGGAATTTGCCAGGGTCCGTTGTGAAGAGTGTGGGCATGAGTATCTCCTGGCGTTTTCCTGCAAGCGCCGGCAATTTTGTCCGTCCTGCCATCAGAAACGGGTGATTGAATATGGAGAATGGCTGTTGACACAGGTGCTGAAAGATGTCCCTCATCGGCAGTAACCTGAAGGTCAGAAACTGGGTTTTCAGTATTCCCAAACGGCTGC
>CAYNHL010000096.1:0-14002 GCA_964397015.1 uncultured Desulfobacterales bacterium
TTCAATGCGCGGGGACAGGCCCGCGGGTGTTTTAATCTCATAGCTGATTTTTTTTTCGGCAGCAGTCATGGGCTCCCTCCTTACAGACCCTGGTTTTTTAGATAAAGTTCAGGCAGAACTATTTTTATCTCTTTTTCCGAGTCTTCTTTATGCCAGTAGACGATATAATTGACCTTGGCCCGTACTTGTGTATATCCAGCTTGACGGAATGTATTCAGTTTGTCTGAGAACGATTTTGAAAATGTTAATACAGGAGCACCTGTTTTGTCCAGACATCGGTTATCACGGACCATTAATCCATCACCGCTTTTCAGTTGCGAAATCAGATGCTGTCTTCCTATAATGTAATCAAGCCAAATATCTTTGTGGCTTAAATGCATAACCAGCTGGTTCGGAGGAAATTGTTTTTCATTATTCCTGATCCGTTCCATTTTTTGAGCTGAAAGATCATCCATAAAATCTGCGTTCAGATGAATGGTCAGGTTCTTTTTCGCCCGTGTCATGGCAACATACACCAGGCGCTTTTTTTCATCATTTTTCAGATCAAAATTATCAAGCATTAAAAAAACATGATCAAATTCTTTTCCCTTGGCCTTGTGCATTGTTGATACTAAAATAACGTCGCCGGGGTCATCTGAAAAATCCTCCAATCTGGATTCCCTGACAAATACTTCAAAATCTGATCTGTATTTTTTCGCTGGGTTGGCCGCTTCAAATCCCTTGATCATATTAATGCAGATATCCATTTTTGAACTGTGTTTGAATTCATTCCATAAGCTTTGTTTGGCTGCTTTCCATAAATCCTCGCCGATAATAAACGTGTCGTCCTGCAGATTGAGAAAGTCGATGAAATATCTGATTTCCAACAGGTGATAGAGATTGAACCCCTCATTGGTCTGGATCAGTTTTGCCGGCATTTGATTTTCAAGCAGCAGCCCTTCGATCTGCAGGGCCTCTTCATTGGTGTGGGTCAAGACACAGGTTGTTCCCTTAAGCCTTGTGGCAAGAAGGTCCTCAACAAGAGGGGAGATCAGATTGCGGCTTTTGTATCGGATGATTCTTATCTTCCCGCAGTCTGCCTGTCTGGCGACAATTGGATCTTTTTTTAAACGGCGGCTGATCTTTTTTGCAAAATTGTTTGTAAATTCAACCAGATTATTTTTGCTTCTGTAATTTTCAACAAGTTGATGCATCTGCGCGTTTTTGTCGGAAATAAGCTGCTCGAGATATTTTGAACTCGATCCCCTGAATTCATAAATATTCTGGTCATCATCTCCCACAGCAATGATTCGCATGTCAGTGTTCTGATCGGCCAGGACATTGATCAGGGCGTATTCATCTACGTCCATATCCTGAGCTTCGTCAATCACAACAACGGCTTTGGCAATCCTGGCAGGTTCAACCTGACCGTTCTGTATTGCGGTAATCGTTTGTCTGATAATACCGCTGGATTTTTCAAGGTTTCCAATCTTCCCAAGCAGATCAAAACAATAGGAATGAAATGTCTTTATCTCGATAAAATTCGCTGCATTGCCAATCAGTGAAATCAGCCGCTTCTTGAATTCTGTTGCCGCAGCCCTTGAAAATGTGACCATGAGCAACTGCTCATGCTTTATATCTTCCATTAACAGCAGGGATGCCAGCTTATGAACCAGCACTCTTGTCTTGCCGCTTCCAGGGCCTGCGGCAACCACCATATATTGCGTTTTATTATCTTTTATAATGTTTAACTGGGCCGGTGAAAGTTCCCCGAAAAGCTGTCTGAATTTGCCCGGCGTAATATTTCTTTTGATTTCATTTCCCCGGCTGCCTTTAAAATATCTGCGGAGAAATGAAGGATAGTTTAACTGGAAATAATCCTCTACAAACTGCAAAGCGGCCTTGTAATCCTGGATCATTTTTCTGGCATATTCGCCCACAATGTGAATCTGCTCCACCTTGTTTTCGTAAAACTGCCCCAGTTTTTTATAATCCGCATTTTTGTATTGTCTCCTGTTGTCCTTTTCCAGTCTTTCAATAGACAGCCGGTTATAGACGACCAGAAAACCGCCTTCGATCCTAATGGCACCAATCCTGGAAAGATAGAACAGGGTGTCTTCTATTTCATCAACGCTGGTTTTTTGCCTGAAAAGCGATCCAGCACGTTCATATGCCGCCTTTAATTCGAGCACAGAAAACTCAATCAGAGCAAGGTCCTCCCCTATAGTGTGTTTATCCTCACCAGATGTTTCTGTACTATCTTCAGCACTCTTTTTTTTGCTTCTGTCATAAAGCAGTTCAATAATAAACTGCGCCAGTTCATGCCGTTTTTGAAGTTTTTGTTTAAATACTTCTCTGGGTTGGGTTAATGTGGCGGAAAATGAGTTTTTAGAATATTCATGATGGCTTCTTTTTATCCAGTTTTTGATGGACCAGAAATTAAGTATGGTTTTAATATTGGCGGGATTCACATTAGGGTATCCCATCTCTTGGGCCTGCTCATTGAGTTCTTTGATATGACAAATGGTTTCCTGCTGGTCAACACGCGTCAATAAAAAATTTTCAAGGCCTGCAAATGTCTGCACAATAGCAAGGGAACGGTTTTGTTTTTCCCCTTTTTCAATAAAGGCCGTCAGATCCCTGGCATCAGCCAGGATTTTTTCTTCTCTCAGCAGGGTTATGATATTGATAACATCTTCTTTTACGATCCCCAGGTGGTCACTGATATAATCAACCCTTGATTCGGCTGTCTCATCTTTGGCCTGTTGTCTGGTTTTACTCGAGAACAGCTTTTTGATGATCCTTACAGCATGCTGCTTTTGCTTTTCCTCAAACCTTTTTGATGCTGTGATCCGGTCAATGGCTTCCTGGGCGTTTTTTGTCTGGATACTGCTTGCATAGATCCTGGGCATATTCTGCCCCCGCTTCAGGTAGCCCGAATTTTCAAGAGCTGCGATGGCAGTTGTCACCCTTGTTTCTATCTCGGCAATATTGTCATCCCAGCCGGCTTTTCTTGCAATTTCCAGGGCGGAATTTGAAATTTTTGAGCGGAAACGGGTCAGATCTTTTATTGCCTTCCACACCTGCTGGATTTCTGTGACATTCAGTTTGGTCTGATTCAAAAGGATAAAATGTTTGCCAAGATCCTCTTCGTTAAACAGGACATAACAGTCTGCCGTGATATTTTCATCCCTTCCTGCCCGCCCGGCCTCCTGGACGTAGTTTTCAAGTGAATCGGAAATTTCATAATGTATCACCATGCCGACATCTTTTTTATCCACCCCCATGCCAAAAGCGGAAGTCGCCACCATGATCTCGACATCACCCCTGATAAAGGCATCCTGATTTTCCATCTTCTCATTTTTATCCATCTTGCCATGATAGGGTTTTGCATGGTATCCGTCTTCAGTCAGCCGTTGTGCCAGTTTATAAGCCCTGTAGGTCCTTGAAACATAAATAATTTTGGGGCATTTTTTCTGATCAAGTAAATTCCTGAGTGTATGATATTTCTGTGCTTCATTATCTTTGAAAAAAACCTTGTACTGCAGATTGGTCCTGGAGGTGTTTGAATTGAAAATTTCAAGATCCAGCTGCAGGTTGTCCATAAAATAGGATTTTATATCCTGGATCACCTTTTGTTTAGCCGTTGCGGTAAAACAGGAAACCGGTATCCGGTCTTCCAGGTGTTTTTTCTCCTGAACGGCTTTTATAAATTCTCCGATGTACAGATAATCAACCCTGAAATCCTGCCCCCAGGATGAAAAACAGTGTGCTTCGTCAATCACAAAACGGACAATATTTCTTTTCAGAATTAAGTGTTCGATTGTTCGTGACCGCAGGGATTCAGGAGAAAGATAAAGAATTGAAGCCGTGCCGTCTTCCACCCGTTCAAAAGATTTTGCCCTTTCAATGGGATCCAGGAGGCCGTTTATGGTGACAGCATCGGTAATCCCGATATTTTCCAGGTTGTCAACCTGATCTTTCATCAAGGACTGTAAAGGAGAGATGACGATGGTCAGTCCCCTTGCATTTTCTCCGCTCATTAGAGCAGGCACCTGGAAGGCAATGGATTTGCCACCTCCGGTTGGAAATACCGCGAGAATGGATTTCCCGTCAATGGCAGCCTGGACTGCCTGCTCCTGCAGAGCTTCTCCGCCATAGGCCCTGTAGACGTCAAACTTGAAGAATTTTTTCAGCCCGCTGTAGATATCCAACGCCTGGTTACAGTATTCGCATCCGGTCAGACATGGATGATTCCTTAAAAGATACATCACCTGTTCAAATTCAGGATATGTTTTCAAGACCCAGGGCGGTGTGATGGAATAGGGGTCATCCGTGTTGATGAGAGCCAGACAATAAGCAAGTGCAACAGGTGAATCTGTGATTATTTTTGTCAGGCCGGTATGGCTGCAGATCTTGAAATGGAATCGTTTTAAAATCAGGGATTCAACTTCAACTGTCTGATCACCATGGAATTCAAAATACCTGAAAAAACCCTGATATCCAGGTTTGTCATGCAGAAGCAAAAAGAAAATCTGTTTCAGATCATTGTCTAACTGCCTGAAAGCTTGAACCTCATCATGGAAAAGATCTCTTGCCTTAATGGAATCATTTAACGGATTATTGATCTCCTGTGTCTGTAATTTATCGTCTTTCAGAAGGGCGTGATAGGGCCTGGCCGGAAACAGCAGGGGAGACAAGAACAGCGTGTCAATGATATCCGCCTGATCAATCCCTGCTTTTTCAACCGCATGGCTGATATAAGTCAGATCATGATTGATGATATTATGGCCGCATAAAAAACGGGTGTCACAAATAAATTCGGTAAACCCTGAAACAGAAACGGAATGGAAGATATCCCTGTTGTCTTTTATGCCTCCGATATCAAGAATTCTGCCGCTTTCAGGATCAATTTCGGTATCGGCAAAAACAATGGCATTTTTTCTTTTCAAATCTTGTCTTCAGACTCCAAGGTTTAATGTCTTTGCCTATATCCGGCCAAACCCCATTATATCCTCAACATTTTTAAATATTCTACAATAGAACCAGTAAAATAAAAAGGCAGGAAATCAACTTCGGCATTAGATTGCTTTTTCTTCCGGTTCCAGAATGGCAGCTTTGATAGAGGAGATGTTTCAGCAGCGAGAAGTTCCTGGCTGACAATACGGTGAATGTCAATCAAGTTGTCGCCTTTATCTTGCCTGAGACTTGTTTAATCCTTTTGAAGCTGGGCGACCTCAGCAGCCAGAGGGTTCCTGGAGAATACACAGCTTATAATCAGCGACTTCATGTCGCAACACTTGTGGGATGGTGTGGGGGATGGGGGTTAAAACCCCCGGCTACCCGATTATGTGCTGATTGCACTCATTAATTCTTCGAAGTACTTGGGCCGACCTGTTTTGAATAAACCGTACCAAGCTTCCAAGACCGGTTGAGTATAAATATCTAAACGTTTAAAAACATGATAAGCAAAATCTACTGGAGCCATTCCTGATGCCGTAATTAGGTTATTATCAGTTACTGCAGGTGCCTCCTCATAAAATGCTGCTCCCTTGTATTGAGTGGCAGCCAGATATCCAAGCGCATTACTTGTATGTCTTCGATTATCCAATAAACCTGCACGAGCAAGCCTGGCAGTAGCTCCACAAATGGCTGCTACAGGTTTTGCTGATTCAAGATACATACGAGCTATCTCAATAATTTCAACATTTAAACTTTCATCCCAAGCAGTCCCTCCCGGTAATAATAGCATTGCGCTGTTTGAAAAAGATAGCTCATTCAGTACCAGATCAGGCTTTATGCAAACACCCCCGATTGTTGTTATTGTGTTTCGATTAAGTGCTACAGTCTGAACACGGTAACTACCTGGTTTTTTCTGAAATTGTGGATTGTTTATCCCAGCTATTGCATAACTTGCTTCCCAATCAGATAAGCTATCAAAAACGTAAAGATGTACATCTTGCTTGTTCATTTATAACCTCCTTTATTATTTCTTAAATAAAGGAGTATTACACATAACTTTGACAACGTTATGTCAGGTATAGAATCAGATTTCTTCTTTATAACTCCAGTTACAGTTTTTCGGGAAAGGATCAACTCGTCAAGACACTGATTTCTTGAATCAAGTAATCATTAAAAAATGCATCAGACCAAAGACTCAGCTCATCTTTTTGCCTTGAAGTCTTCAAAAAGGGTTCCACATCATTTTTTGCCAGGGAAAAATCAATCTCCTTAACCTTTTTGGATATCAGTCCAATAAGCTTTTCCCTGGTCAACATTTCTGAATGATTCATATGGCCTGTTTGTGACATCTTCTTCTGAAGATAATGCAAATCACATGGAATATTATTCTTCACAAACCAGATTAAATCATACCAATCTCTGCCCTTGATATTGATTCTTATTGTACGGCATAATAAAGCATGCATCTTGCCTGCAAACAAACTGGGCAATGTCATGGTTTTAATGGAAAAGGGGATCGGGTGGAGATGATACTTGAGGTCACTTGAAAACCCGATAGCAGGTTCGTGATCTATTTCCAGTTTTATTTTCATCACGGCATTTTTATGGGTTTTCAAGTTTGAATCAATTTTCAATAAATGGACCAATGTATTTGCTTTGAGGAAAGCGGAATCGATTGTGTTTTTATTCTTCTTGTCTATTTCTTCTGCATGAACCTCAAATCCCCATAGTTCCAGCTCTGCTTTTATCGCATCAAGGTATTTTTTAATACTGAAAGCTTTTTCCGGTTGGTTCAATGAAAAATCCAAATCCTCAGAGAAACGGTCCAGCTTATAAAGAATTCGTAAGGCGCTTCCGCCGTAGAAAACAGCTTTTTCATAAAATTTGGATCGCCATAAACCAAGCAAAACAATTTCTTGAATAATCTCTTTAAGTGCATTCTCATGATCATGAACTGTTTGTAATTCATATCTGCTCAGCATTTTTTCAATTTTTTCATCAAACATAATCTTCCTTTAGACAATCGACCAGTAGTTTTACACTTTTCCGTCTATACCCGGTTTTTATTTTTTCCAGTAAAGATAAATCAGGCTTTTTGTTGACGCTGTAATCCAGCCGCATCAACTCGAGGAACTCCTTCATTCCATTTTTTGTTGAAATATGAGTTTGCATTGCTGTCACGTCGCACAGTGCCTTTTCAGGGGAAGCGATTAAAAATTTTTTTTGATCGCCTAGATCTTCAAGTTGAATACCAATGTTGAAAACTTTTTTGGGGCAATACCAATAACAGAATCTGCCAATCGGGGTTTCAAACTCCTTCTTTCTTTTCGCTGTCATGCTGATCATCAGTTCAACACGTTCCGGAATCATATTCCAAAAGGCTAAAGCAGTTTGGCCTGTGATATAGGAAGGCCCATAGATTAAATTAGACAGAACAAACTTGTTATAAGGGTTATTATATTCTTTGCCCAACACATAAAGGCCCTTTTTAACCCTTATGATATCCTTCTCCCTGAGGAGACTTCTGATTTTATCTCTTGGTTTTTTATAATCCCTCAAAGCATGCAACAGTAAATTGTAATCAAATTCCGAGGGAAGCTGAATTAGGTTTTTCATAAAATTATCAACCAATATGTCTAATAAAATGGACTTACTGGTTATTTTATAGGCAATGATTTAAAAAGTGTCAAGAAAATTTAACGGCAGAATTCGCTCCGGATTCTCCGTCCCAGCTACACCCACTGCAGATGAACTCAGCCAGAGCTTTGCCGCATTGGTCACAGGGGATAGGCGGTTGACCTTTTCTTGCCAGGATATAGATATTTTTATTATCCTGCAAAATTCCCGGAAATACTCCTTTTATTTTTATATTCAGAGCGGTTGTGTCTCCGAAATCATATTCATAATAGAGTGTATCTCCAGGCTTTAACATCTGATGAATTTTCCGGCTCATTTTTATTTTAGCACCGAAACGGCCGCCAATGGAGAACTGGCTCATATGATCACAGCACTCAAGCCAAATGTTCCGGAGAAAAGAATCCAGTTCCTTCAACGTCGTGGTTCCGTAAAGAGCCAGGTGAAGGAAATAATCCGGATTGTATACCCCAGATACATAGAGATAATATGTTTTTTCATTGGGATTCCGAGTGCCGGTTCTCAAGTGCTTTGAAAGGCAGGATTGTAAATGCTTTGACATCCCCCTACCGGTATAGTCCTTACTACAAATTTTGCATGTTGTTTTGAGCATCTGTTCCTCTGCTTTAGTTCTGTTGTTTATCCAGCACTAAAATAATCTGGGTCGTTGAAAATTTTTCCATTACAAAAGCTATTGATTTTTCAGGTAATTCTCTATTTCAAAAGATTCAGGAGGATATCCGGGAACAAATGAAGAGCACCCGGAAAGACAGTCACCCACTCCCAGCCCATCAGACGATTGTTGAATATAAGGATCGTCTGATGGTTCGGTGATTTTATACACCGATGTTGAATCCCAAATCCACTTCCGAAGCGGGAATACCTCCTCGTATACCCCAATTCTCCAAGGGAACTTCATGAAGCACAATAAAAATATCACTTGCAAGTATTCCCAGTTTCCCCAAGTTAGCAACTATACCTTGATATAATGCCTTCTTTGCTTGCAATGAACGCCCCGCAAACATCGATATTTCAACCAAGATATAATTTTCAGTTTTATCCGGAGAAACTTGAAAATCTTCCGGATGATATTCGTGGAATCTTATATCGCGGTCATCTTCCGGTATCTTAAGAGTCTCTCGCATAGCCGCATGGATGGCTTCCATTATTTCCCTTTTCTGGGATGTATTCCAAGTTTTTCTCGTTTCAATTTTAACAAGGGGCATATTCTACTTCTGATGTATGAATTGTAGACACCGAACGCCGCGCTATAGCGGCGAGCGGCTTTATGCGCGTCCGACTGAAAGCGTCTTGTGTACGCCCGGCATGGGCGTGAACTTATGGGGTGAAAGTCCCCTATACGTGAGTCCTGTTAACATGATTTACCGATAACACAAGTATTAGCTGAAAACAAGGGCGGAACCGTGAGGGACCGTCCAAAGGGCTTGAGCAAAGCGAAAGGCGAGCCACAGGAATGCATGCATTGTGTTGTGGGGGCTGGGGGGCTAAAACCCCTGGCTATCCGATTCGCCATAAAGTAATAGATCAATATCCAATATTATGGCAAACCGGTAAAAAAGCGCTTCCAACGCGGGTGATGTTTATTATTAATATCAAGTGAAATGACTATAGATGTAGCCTGGCCGACAATTCGATTTCGCTCAACAAATCCAAAGTATCTTGAATCAGCGCTGTTGTCACGATTGTCACCCATCATAAAATATTCACCCTCAGGAATAGTAACTGGACTAAATGAACGAAGCGATGGACGCTGCGGTGTATTCATTACAGGATGTCGTGTGTGGCTTAAATTTTCAATAAAGCCGTTTTGGTTCGCATCCATGCTAAGTGAAAAATCATTCATTATTGAGTCATTGATTGGTTCATACTTAATTTTTTCACCATTAATGATGAGTTGATTATTCCGCATTGCTATAGAATCCCCAGGGATACCAATAACTCTTTTTACCAAACGTTTGCCATCAGCGGGCGAAAAAAACACAACTATATCTCCTCGTTGTGGGTCACCCCACTCAGCAATATGCAATGTTGTGTATGGGATTTTTAGATCATAAGCTAGTTTATTCACAAATATTCGATCACCTTCTAAAATAGTAGGTTTCATAGACCCGGTAGGCACAATATTCCAATCCGCTATAGCTGACTTAAAAGAGGTTGCAATAATCAATGCAACAAAGATTGAGTAGCCCCACCCCTTCCAAAATAATTTAAGATTTGTCTTCCAATTTTTTTTCACTTTATTCTCCTATAAAAAGTGTGGCGAACGTAGAGTTAACTGGCGTGGCGCTGTTTGCCACGTCCAGGCGGAGTGTAACGCAGCGATGTTGAACGCCTGGTGTACGCCCGGCATGGGCGTGAACTTATGGGGTGAAAGTCCCCTATACGTGAGTCCTGTTAACATGATTTACCGATAACACAAGTATTAGCTGAAAACAAGGGCGGAACCGTGAGGGATCGTCCAAAGGGCTTGAGCAAAGCGAAAGGCGAGCCACAGGCGAGAGCGACTACCGGGAGCGTCAACATGGAGCGCAAAACTATGAGCCGACGAACTTCAAACAACATATAAGGCCTGGTCTCCGGGTAAGCCGGCACAACATGACAAAGCCCAGGATTATTACAGCCGCCATCTTTTTTTATGAAATACAGTCTGTAACGGATTCTTGGGATTAACACATAACTTACAATAACTCCTGGCTGTAACCGTAACGCCAACTGAACTGCCTGGCGTGATGGCATCTGTAAACACAACACCGTCTCCGTCATTTCCTGCAGCAGAACAGATACCGGTGGTGTGAAGTCCGACAGCGCCATTATCTCCAGTGAAGGGCCGCAGCAAAAGACGATTGTTGAAGATTATCCAACCCCTCTCCCTTATTCAAGGCAACCGGGGTATCAGCAGACACTTTTGAAGATCCTGTCCACCAGTATCAAATCAGATTTAAGGATTTCATTCAGATCTGCAATTGCCTGAAGATGAGTCGGTCTAATTCCAGGATCGATTGGCAGATGTTGCACCGGAGGATGCCGTTAGGGATCTTCACCATAAGCCCCCAAGAGCTATGGTTATGGCCTCCCCGCTGACCCCACTGGATTCCTCGGATGCCAGGAAGGCGATCACCTCGGCCACTTCTCCGGGTGTCACCACCCGGCCCCCCGGGTAAAGCGCAGCTCTTTCGGCCCACACCTCATCCGGGGTGATACCACGTTGCGCGGCTTCGGCTTCGGCCGAAATCTCAGCCATTGGGGTTCGCACCCAGCCGGGCAGCACCGCGTTGGAAGTCACGCCATACGGCCCGGCATCCTGGGCAACCGAGCGCATCAGCCCCAGAAGACCGTGCTTTGAGCTGTTGTAAGCGCTGCCGGCGTATTCCGCCACCTGTCCGGCCGTCGAACTCGTAAATACAAGTCGGCCGTAACCCTGTTTAATCATATCTTTGACAACTAAACGTGACAGGAAATATGGACCATCCAGGTTGGTGCGCATGGTTTCACGCCAGATCTCCGGCTCCTGCTCCCAGATCACCCGTTCATGTGCCGAACCAATACCGTGATTGCACACCAGGATTGCAACCGGCCCCAGGCGATCCTGTGTTTCCTCCACCGCAAGTTTACAGCCGTCCGGTGTACTCAGATCCGCCACAACGTAGTCCAGGCCCAGCGTCTGCAGTTCATTTTCACTGCGCGCAGCGGCTATTACCCGTGCACCGCGTGACCTCAGCAGTTCAGCCGTAACCCTCCCGATTCCACGCCCCGCACCAGTTACCAGCGCCACCCTCCCTTCTACTCCCGGCATATTACACCCCCATTTCGATGCATAATCTATTTTCCCAAAGTTGTGGCCTTTTAACTATTCTGAAATTATTCCTGTCTACTTGTGTCGTTGTCCATTAAACTCTGATTGTAATTCAGATTTAACAGATTCAAAATCTTTGAAATGAGCTGCCCGTGCAGATAAAACATCCTTGTGCCACTCAGGAGAGGGGATATCGTCTGGATCACGCATACGATGATCCCAAATTTGGTTAATCACAACAAATTTTTCAGTTTTCAGTGATTGTCATTTCATCTAATGGTAAAGTTTTTTGCATTACATCCTCTTTAATCAACTATTTAGATTTATTCTACATATTTTTTGCAAATTACGCAATATACAAGAATATCATAGACATGACGTTTCCAAATAACCTGCTTGCCCGGTTGATTTGGCTGGTTGAATTTCAGAGTGTACCTTTCAACGTATGCAGATTATCTTGAATCATCTGTAGCAACTCATTTTTTACTTTTACCCGGCTTGCAAAATCTTTCCAATTCTTGACCACCGTATTGATATCCTTAATTATTTTTTTACCTTTTTTTATGTTGTTTGCTTTGGCAACCGTCATTAAATCTTCTTTACCGATACTTCTGTGTTTTCCATTTATGCTTAACGTCTGCTGGTTTACCCACACATTTTTAGGATCATATGAATAACAGACATCGTATGCCGGCGAAAGTTTCCATTTTCCATTCTGTTTCAACTGGAACGAAAAATTTTTAGTGTGGTCATCGCAATTGGTTGCCAGAACATTGAATACCATTCTACGGAACATTTGCTCTGCTTCCGGATATTTCAGACGTAATAAACGCATTGTTTGGAATACTTGCTCATAGCTGTATCCATAAATATTATTATAATCATAATGCTGGATTGCACAGAGGGTTTGAATATGGTGCCTGATATTGTTTTCCTGCCGATCGAATCGTTTCGTCATAAAGTGGGCTCGGTTGTTTTCTTCCAACAATTCGCACTCAGACATTTCAATGTCACATTCCTTTGCCATCAGATAATATGCGTATTCAACACGTCCCCAGCCCTGAATGACTCCGAATTGTGCACTGCTTACACCGTCAAGCTTTATGAGCCAATGTTCAAATCCTTTGGGCACTCTGGTCTGACCGGATCTAACTTCTTTTGTTTTTTTATTGTAAGCGACAACAGCCTTGGGCCTTGCACCACCTGCAGAGGTTCCGATTTTTATAAGTTCTTTCATTGTGTGTTCATCATCGGTACTGACATTTATTTCAAAATTTTTTCTTTCTGAAAGTATCTTTTTTGCAACGTCAACAAGGCTTGCTATTTCAACAGAAAATGTGTTTTTGCCTGCTTTTAACTGGGCAGGCTCAAATTCCAAGGCACCCATCCCCCTGGTGCCGATAAAACATAGTTTTTCCACTGGATTCATACTGTTGGGAGGTCGGCCGTTTTGGGCCAGCCATGCTTCAATCAGCTGATTGCCATATTTATCAGGCAGAGAGTCTGCCAGCAAACCGGGTAACCCCTTAAATGTATCCTCCGCCATATCTTTTGACGGGCGTAGATCCGGAAAACTGTATACCCGGCTGCCATTGCTGATCGGCATTTTTATTGGAGAAATATCCCAGTTTTTTTCAATAAAACTTTTATCAAACTGAAAACTCGATAGTTGCCGTACCGTATCCCATCTGACAACACCTGCAAACGTACCCCAGATATGTACGTATGCATAATCTACCACCCCAAATCTCCATTTGAATCATTTGTTTTAGGTTTAGGTCTTGCTCTCTTTTTCTTTTTTTCTTGTAATCTGGCGTACGCTATCGGGCTGACTGTATCCTCGATGGTGAATATTCTCAACAAATGGATCAAATCGAGCACCCTTAATATCTGGATGAGGGTTGCAAGCGTTATCGACTCACCATTTTCTATCTGGCTTAAGGTCCAGCGATTTATTCCAGCATCTTCGGCGACTTGAGCCTGTGTTCTATTCTGTTCCAGCCTTTGATGCCTAATATAGGCACCGATGGCGCCTATAATTGCTTTATCTGACATAGCAACCCAATCTTCGTTGGTTTTTTCCATCACTAAATCCAATCAATTTGCTTATGTTGGCATTTGCCAACAAATAGCAAACTATTTAAAAAAAAGCAAGAGAAAACAACATTGTAAAGCTTACTTTTGCCAGCATAAACTGCATAAAAACCTATATTGAAGGATTTAAATAGTTTCTTTTTTCGGTTGATAGATAAGAAAAAATGCATTGGTTTATCGACATTTCCATAGCGTTTATTTGGTCAGGCGAGTATAAACCTGCTGTTATCCGTTTTATCTCATTAATGCTGCCGTTTAATTGTCGATTACCGTTTATTCCCAGAGAAAAAGATTGGGATCCACGATACCAGGGACACGATTTTAGGATATCACTTGAAACGCCATGCAGATTGTGAAACACTGATTTTCGACGAACTATGGTAAACAGTGTATATTCATGAACAACTATCAACAATGGAATAGTGGCGGTGCCAGTACCTGGTACTTCTCGAAGCCCCTACCTGTTTGGGGCATTCTTACAAGAAGCTGTTATTTCAGTGCGTTTAAATCTGTGCAGCT
>CAYNHL010000097.1:0-13929 GCA_964397015.1 uncultured Desulfobacterales bacterium
CTTGGAATAGAAAAAAATAAAATTACGGCAAGAAAATACGATTCACCTGAATGGAGACATACAGTACAGTAATATTGAGTTTTGGGTAACTGTTTATAATCAAGCAACCTTAGAGGAGTCACAAAAATGGATGCCTATTTTGTATCTCCACAAAGAACTGAAGATGCAGAGCTTGCTTTTGAAATAGAGACCGTAAGTAAAATCCCGGTCGTTTCCGCTCTACTCATATCTATAAGCGGTCTCCTCGCTATTTTAGATGAACATCGGCAGAGGAGGAGATACCATTGTCTGCCAGGCGACCGGCATATCAAGGGTAACCATTGGAAAAGGGAAAAAGGAGCTGACCGGCAAATCAGAGGGAATCAAGAAATGTGGGCGTAAAATCGGGGGTGGGCGTAAACGCTTGATGGATAAAAATCCCGCATTGATAAAAGCGCTTGATATGCTGATAGACCCTCTGACCAGAGGTGATCCGGAATCCCCTCTCCGCTGGACCTGCAAAAGTACATATAAATTATCCGAAGCTCTCTGTAAGCAAGGGCATAATGTTTCTCAGAAGACAGTATATTTGATGCTTCAGGAAATGGGTTACAGTATGCAGGCCAACCGAAAAATTATGGAGGGCAAACAAAATCCGGATCGGGATGCACAATTCAATTTTATTTATAAGCAGGTCAAGGAGTTTCAAGGAGCTGGCCAGCCGGTTATATCAGTGGATGCAAAGAAAAAGGGAAATATTGGTCAATACAAAAATACCGGTTTGGAATGGGAGCCTGCCGGACATCCAACCGATGTGAATACGTATGACTTTCCAGACAAAGAGAAAGGTAAGGCATGTCCATATGGCATCTATGATCTGACACGTAATGAAGGATGGGTGAGTATCGGTATCAGCCGGGGTACAGCACAATTTGCAGTTGAGAGTATTCGGCGCTGGTGGACTGAAATGGGTTGTTTCATATACCCTGGTGCGACCCGATTGCTGATTACAGCGGACGGTGGTGGAAGCAACGGTTACCGCATGCGTTTGTGGAAAAACGAGATTCAAGCACTGGCAAATGAATTGGGAATTACGATCAGTATTTGCCATTTCCCGCCTGGGACAAGCAAATGGAATAAAATCGAGCATCAAATGTTTTCCTTCATGAGCAAGAACTGGCGGGGACGGCCATTGGACAGCCTGGGAACAATAGTCAATCTGATTTCAAACACCACTACCCAAAAAGGTTTAAAAATCGAAGCAGAGATTGATGATGCTCAATATGAAAAAGGTATCAAAGTGGGTGATGAAAAGATGGTTCAGCTGAACATCGAGCGAGCGAACTTCCACGGTGAATGGAACTACAAAATATTACCCAGGAAATAATGCATATTGTATAAAATTGTATATGTTATTATGACTTAACCCCTTAGCGTTTATGTCACAAATCATTCTGTTTTTCCTTCCTGGTCCCTCATGGTTCCGCCCTTGTTTTCGGCTAATACTTGTGTTAACGGTAAATCATGTTAACAGGGCTCATGTATAAGGGACTTTCACCCCATAAGTTCACGCCCATGCCGGGCGTACACAAAGCTTTACAGCGGAAAAAAGGAATACCTGCAACCAAATAGAAGGAGTATCGATATGTTAAGAGTTCACAAACTTTTATTAAATTCATGCATAGCCATTATGCTGACGTTTTTCAGCTCAACCCTTTTCGCAGCCCAGTTCAGTGCGGACATGCTGCAGGGGCGCGAAGACAAGACCAGCAAGTTCAAATTGTATGTCAAGGATAAGCAATATCGCATGGACATGCAGCAGGACGGGACTGAGTTTGTCGTGCTGGTGGACCGTGAGACAGGAATCACCCGGGTGCTAATGCCGGCGGAAAAAAAGTACATGCAGATGGAGAACTCCAGCCAGCGCAGTCAAATGAACAATCCTTTCGAGAGTTTTCAGCATAGCTCCAAAAAATACGAGCGCAAGGAGCTGGGGCGGGAAGAGTTCAAGGGATATGATTGCAGCAAGGTTCTGGTGGGCTCGGATCAGCAGGACCTTTTTACCGCCTGGATTTCGAAAGAGCTGGAATTTCCCTTGAAGATAATCTTTCACCTGCAGCAGGGCATGTTCGTGGAGCTGGAAAATATCCGGCAAGCCCCGGTTGATGCGAGCCTGTTCGATATACCACAAGATTATTCAGAGATGAAGATACAAAAGGGACAAAAAAAGGCTGCCAGACCGGCAAAAAAGGAAACAAAAGACAAGGCAGATTCCGGCAAGAAAAAAGAATTGACCGCCTCAGAAAAGCTGGTTCTGGAGAAGCTGGAAGAGCTGGGCATAAAGAGGGTCAACAAAAGGGGAACACTGGCTACATTCAAACACGACAGTCCTGTTTTGCAGGAGTACTTTCCGGGATGGAAATTTTATCGCCTGACCAGGGTGAACCCCAGGCGCCCAATATCTGGGGGAATTTCCTACGGTGTAGTCAGTGGTGATAATACAGTTTATATTCTGAAAGATCTTATGACCAGCGGAAAGCTGGAACAGTCACTGATGAACATGTTGCAGAAAGGCGATATCCGGCTGAAGAATACAGAGGATGTCAGAAAGTTCGCCCGGATGCTGAATGCATTATATCATAAGGATTCAGACAGCCAAAATATAGTATCTGCGGGAGATCGCCTGTGGTCTATTTATACTGGGACCTTCTTGGATTATTACAAAGGTTTCCTGGTCAAGGTGGATGCAGATGGAAGGATTGAGGAGCTGAGATATGATTTGAAACTAAAGGAAAAGAAAGGGCCAAAGGGTCCAGATCCGGCAAAGAAAGAAAAGATCAAAGCCCAGGGTACTGCTTCTGTGCAAAGCAGCAAGCAAGAAGACAGTGCCTCCAAAAGCCAAGCTCAGGCGGTTCAACCCAAGCAGGACGTCTCCGTATCCGGAGCAGGACAGAAGCAAGGGACAGGCGCAGGTCAAACCGGTTCATCCGCCGCTTCATCCCAGAGACAAGGCAGCTCCCGGACAGTGAACATCATGTTTATTCTGGACGCTTCCGGTTCCATGTGGGGAGAGGTGGAGGGGCGGGACAAGATCGCCATTGCCAAGGAGGTCATGGCCAAATTGATCCGGGACCTGCCGGATAATACCCGGGCCGGTCTGGTGGCCTACGGACACCGGCGTAAAGGAGACTGCCAGGACGTGCAGGAGCTGGTGAGCATCGGTCCTCTGGATAAGAAGGGTCTCATTCAGACCATTCAGGGCCTCAGCCCCAAGGGCAAGACCCCGATCACCCGCTCGGTGAAGATGACCGCGGAGAAACTCAAGGTGCTGGAGGACGAGACTACGATCATCCTGGTCTCGGATGGCAAAGAGACCTGCGAGGGAGACCCCTGCGCCCTGGTTCAGGAGCTGAAGGAAGCCGGCCTGCTCTTTGTGCTGCACGTGATCGGCTTTGACGTGACCCAGCAGGAGCGGGAGCAGTTGGAGTGCATGGCCGAGGCGGGCGGGGGCAAATATTTTACCGCCAAGACCGCGGGCGAGTTCGAGGCAGCGGCCCGGGAAGTGGTTCAGGAGACTAAAACCGTGGGTTTTCTTGAAATCATGGCATTTAGAAATAAAACTCCAGTAAGGGCCAGCGTGGAAGTCTTTAAGCAGGATACCGGGCAAGGAGTGAAAAAAGTCAATACTGCTATGGATGAAAAAAAGCCCGAGGTCATCCGGTTAAAGCCCGGAATATACAAGGTTGTATTCACGGACGAAGAACTCCCGTGCAATCCAAGCCGCAGTTTCTCCGATGTCAAAATCGAGCTGGATCAAACCGTGAGCAGAACCGTCCGCTTCGAAGCCGGGATTCTAGAACTGAGCGCTATAAAAGAGGAAAAGAGCATTCATGCCCATGCCAGGCTGTATAAGCAAGACAAACTGGCTGCCTCGGGCTGGCTGGAGGAAGGCAAAGGCAGGACATTTAGCCTTCTGCCCGGAATTTACCGGGTGGAAGTCACTGACAAGTCCATCCCTGAAGAACCGATGGTGAGCCTGAAAGACATTGAAATCAAATCCGGTCAGAGCATAAGCCGACAGGCCAACTTTTTCCGGGAAGGGAAACTGAAAATAGAGGCCCTGAGAGAGGGCAAGAGCATTCATGTATATGCCAAGGTTTATAAGGGCGACGACAGAGTAGCTTTCGGCTGGCTGGAGGAAGGCAAGGGCAAGACCTTCAAGCTGCTGCCAGGCGTGTACCGGGTCGAGCTCCAGGACAAAAAAATTCCGCAAAAACCCGTGGTTGTCTTAGAAGACATAGAGATTGAGCCGGGAGAGACAGTAAGCAAGCAGGCACAGTTTGTCCGGGAAGGACAACTCAGCATCGAAGCCTTTCAAAAAGGAAGGAGCATTCATGTATATGCCAAGGTCTATAAGGGCGACGACAGAGTGGCTTTCGGCTGGCTGGATGAAGGCAAGGGCAAGACCTTCAAGCTGCTGCCGGGAACCTACCGCATAGAGATCAAAGGCCCGGAGGATCAGATCAAGGAACAAAAAGGCATCAGCATCCAGTCCGGTCAGACAACGAACCTGGATATTCAGTTCTAAAAAAAAGAAAAATATTCTTTTCAAATTAAAAAAGGAAGCCCTAAATTAACAAATTTGAAGAAAGGATTGTGAAAGGATTTCAACTCTGGCAGCAACAAGCCGGACGGGAGATTAGTAATGATGGTATGTGTAATATATGCAAATTGCCGATAAATGTCGTGAGGGTGTTCAGGCCAAAGTTGCTGTCAGGCCTGACCAAAATGGTAAGGGGTACGGTTGATGAAAGGGCAGGGCAAAAAGCCCTGCCCCATGTCTCCGTCACCAGTTTCGGCGCTCAGGTTGCTTCCCAGCATAGCCCTCTGAACTGGCACGGTCATGTCATCAAAATCATCCAGAATTACAAGCAATCAAACATTGAAATTTAAAAAATGGAGGTTAAAAACGGCATTTGGAAATTGGATAAAATTTAATCGGATAATTCATCCGATTAAAATGATGTTTGACAGGTAACTCATACTATGAAAAAATACTTTATTCGAAATTTTAAAAAGAGCATAGTATGACAGCAAAACCTTCCTACGAAAAATTGGAAAGCAGGGTACGGCAATTGCAGCAGGAGCTCCAGCGACTTCAGGCCCAAAAGGCTGATGTCGAGGTTGTCCTTCGGGAGAACAGGGGCCGCCATGAAAGGATGCTGGCAGTGATGCCGGACATGATTTCGATTCATGATCCCTCCATGAACATCCTGTACAGCAACTGGAAGGGATTCGCGGCCGTGCCAAAAGAAAAACAGGTGCTCGGGACCAAATGCCATAAAACCTATCGCAACAGTGATGATATCTGCCCGGATTGTCAGGCAAAAAACGTCATGGAAACCCGCAAGCCTTTTCAAAAAGAGATCCTGCTAAAGGATGGAATATGGATCGATCTCAGGGTGATTCCGATTATGGACAATGACGGTCATGTAGAAATGTTCATGGAGTGGGTACGTGATATCACTGAACGCAAACAATTTGAAATGGATCTTCAATCCCAGAAAAAGCTGCTGGAAGGAGTGCTTGATTCCATCAAAGATATCATCGGGGTTCAGCTTCCCGATCATACCATAGTTCACTATAATCGTGCCGGATATGATCTTCTCGGCCTGACCGAAGACCAGGTTAAGGGGAAAAAATGTTATGAACTGCTGGGCAGAACAATGCCCTGTGATATCTGCGCCACTTCCATATCTTTGGTCAGCGGTACCCTGGAAAGCATCGAAAAATTTATTCCTGAACTGGGCCGGCATTTTTTGTGCACCAGCAATCCTGTTCTTGATGAAAATGGAAATATCAAACTGATCATCGAGCAATTATCCGATATCACTGAAAAGAAAAAAATCGATGAAATGCTTCACCAGGCCCAGAAAATGGAATCCATAGGTTCTCTGGCCGGCGGTATTGCCCATGATTTCAACAACCTGTTGTTCCCCATTGTAGGGCTGTCGGAAATGATGCTGGATGATTTTCCTCCCGGCAGCCCGGAACAGGAGAATCTGAATGAAATCTTTCAGGCCGGAAAAAGAGGCAGGGAGCTGGTTCAGCAGATCCTGTCCTTCAGCCGGCAATCGGAATACCAGCCTATACCGGTTCGCATACAGAAAATCCTCAAAGAGGTGTGGAAACTGTGCCGTGCCACCATTCCGGCTGATATCCCCATTACAAGGGATATCCAGGCCGACTGCGGCTCGGTCATGGCAAATCCGACCCAGATCCACCAAATAGCCATGAACCTGATCACCAATGCCTATCATGCCATCGAGTCCGCCGGAGGAATCATAAAGATTCAGCTCAAAGAGACCGGTTTCAGGCACGAGGATAACCCGGACGTTCATCTGGCATCCGGCCGTTATGCGGTTCTGTCGGTAAGCGATACCGGCACCGGCATCGAACCTGCTGTCATGGACAAGATCTTTGATCCCTATTTCACGACCAAGGAAAAAGGAAGGGGCACCGGTCTTGGCCTGGCAACGGTATACGGCATTGTCAAAGCCCATGGAGGGGACATCGAAGTTTACAGTGAGGTGGGCAAAGGATCTTCCTTTCATGTCTATTTGCCGGTAATGGATAAATCGGCAGATGATGTCCCTGAAAAACAGCACCAACCACTCCCCACAGGCATGGAACATATCCTGCTGGTTGATGATGAAGCACCGATTGTTCACATGGGACAACAGATGCTTGAACGACTGGGATATCGTATTGACAGCTTTTCAAGCAGCGCTGATGCCTTGACAGCATTCAGAAACGATCCATCCGGCTTTGATCTGGTCATAACCGATATGAATATGCCGAATTTAAACGGCATGCAGCTTGCGGAAAAATTGACTGAAATAAGATCCGATATTCCTGTAATCATCTGTACCGGATTCAGTGAAAGGATCAACAGGGAAAAATCAGATGCCATAGGAATCAAAGGTTTTTTGATGAAGCCTATCGCCAGATCCGATATGGCTGAAATGGTGCGAAAAGTACTTGATCAGGGAAAAAAAATATGACTGCCATAAAAATTGTCCAGGGAGATATAACCAATGCTGAAGTCGATGCCATCGTCAATGCCGCTAATTCCCGGATGCTGGGCGGCGGCGGAGTGGACGGAGCTATTCACCGGGCGGCCGGCCCAAAGCTGCTTGAAGCATGCAGAAAAGTTCCGGATAAAAACGGGATCCGCTGCCCTGCCGGTGAGGCGCGGATTACTTCAGCCGGAAACCTGAAAGCGAAATATGTCATTCATACAGTGGGGCCGAGATACGGCGTTGACCTGCCCTCTGACAAGCTGCTGGCATCAGCCTACCGGAACAGCCTGGACCTGGCCGTGTCCCATGGATTTAGATCCATCGCATTTCCGGCTGTTTCCTGCGGAGTTTACGGGTATCCCCCCGAAGAGGCGGCCCGTATTGCAATTTGTGTTTGCACACAAAAAGAATATGAAGCAATAAAAAAATATTTTTACCTGTTCAGTGAAGCCATGGCCGTCATCTGGGCCACAGCCCTGAAAAACACATAGTTACCTCCGGGCAGTGTTTTCAGATGTTCATCCTATCTTCGATACAGGTTGGAAATAACTTCCCAACGCACAGGGCCTGCAGAGAATCCGGTTGTTTTTAATCACTTCCTTTTTATCCCGGACCACCTGTCCGCACTCCTGACAGACCGCTTTGAAACGGGTCGGGCCAGGCAGGTCAGCGGCACTGATATTCACCTTTACTTCCTGAATTGCAAACAGGTCTTCAAGAGGCATCTGCTTATAGGCGATCAACTGACGTTGCCTCAGGTCAGTTGATTTAAAGGGATCCTGGCTGGCGAAATCACTGAAGACCGGGACGTACTTCTGTGCAAGTTCCCTGGACTTTTCCGTTGAAACCAGCCTGAATGCCTTTTCGGTTTCAAGGTTGACAAAAGTGGCTGCCATTATACCGTTATCCACAAACTTAAGTGAACGACGGCCCAGTTTAACCCCGGTGACAAAGGCGATTGCATCTGTCGCACACCTGTCCATTTCAACAAAAACAATGATTTTTTTTATCTGGGAGATATCTTTGGGGTTGTCAATCCCGATGAGCCGGCACCCCTCAATGGCCATTCTGACACCGACAACCTGGCCGGGACAAAGATGCCCGTGTGCCCGGGCTGATCCTTGTATCAAGGTCTCAAGAGTCTCCATGAGCGCACCTTATGTAAAACTGAACATAAGGTCAATCATTTTTTGATTAATTCACATGCGGCTATAAGCCTTTTGCCTTGCATAGAAGGGTTTGGCAAAGGTGTAGAAAAAGTTGAATTTTCACCAGAGATAGGATAAAAAAGAAAAAGGTTTAAAGGCGTGTCTGTGGATTCTTCGATCCCTTTAGACCTGAAGCGGCAGGTGTTTTTGTAAAGCAGCGCCGCTGCCCTGGAAAACAACTTTAAAAGAGGACGGATGATCTTATGGATTTAGAAGCATACCGCAAAGCAATTTCCGATGCCATCCAAAGTGAAATCGATGCAAAAAATTTTTACGAACAGATTTCGCTTCGGATCAAAGACAACTATCTAAAGGGTGTGTTTGCAGATTTTGCCCGGGAAGAAGCCAGGCATGAACAGATCCTGTCCGATATTTTGAACCAGAAAAAAGTGGATACCGGGTATTTTGACTTTGACAAGGATTTTCAAGTATCTGAAACTATTGAAATGCCGGAAGTCAACGAAGCCATGGACCTTAAAAATGCCATCGGCCTGGCCATGAAAAACGAAGAAATCGCCATGAAAAAATATACAGCCCTGGCTGAGAACTGCACTGATCCTGGATTGAAATCGGTGTTCATGGATCTGGCAGCCATGGAAAGAGAACACAAGCACATTATGGAAGAAAAGTTTGTGGACGTGGCCTATCCCGAGGTGTGGTAGGGCCGCCTTTGAGTTCTTTTTACAGGCACAGCATCAACCGGGTGGTGGACCATATACAGGCCAACCTCGATGCAGACCTGTCGGTCAAAAAGCTTTCAGCCATCGCGTGTTTTTCCGAATTTCATTTCAACCGCATATTCAAAACCGTTATGGGAGAGCCGGTCTACAGGTTTATCCGGAGGCTGAGGCTGGAAAAAGCGGCCGAACTCCTGCTGGCCAGTCCGGGTAAATCCATTACAGACATTGCATTCACCTGCGGTTTTTCCACCCCTTCTGCTTTTGCCAAAAGTTTCAAGGCCTGTTTCAAGATGAGTGCAACCGATTGGAGAAACAGCGCAACACCTTTTTTTGATGAAAACTCCGCATCTTCCCGGGCCGAACACGGCAAACTGTCCATTGTGGACGGACAGGAGGTGTGGTCTTTTTACAATGACAATTCCGTCCGCAGGGTGGTTGTCGAAGATATCGGGCCGGTGACCATCGCATATATCCGGCATGTCGGAGATTACCAGGGGGATGAAACCCTGTTCGGCCGTTTATACGGCAGGCTTTTTCAATGGGCGGCCGCGCACGGATGCATCGATGAAACCACGGTCCCTTTGAATGTTTATCATGATATTCCAAAAATAACCGAAAAGCAGAAACTCAGGCTGATGGTGGCGATTCCTGTAAAAAGCTCTGTCAATCCGTCCGGGTCGGTTGGAGTCACAAAACTTCCCGGCGGGAAATACGGAAGCTGCCGTTTTCTGCTCAAACAGGATGCCTGAAAAAAACTTGCGCAATATAACAAAAAGCTGTTTTGGACAAGTGAAAAGCATGGATTGAGAAGATTTCCAGATAACTGTTGTCTATACTGGCCGTGTTGCTGTCAAACACTAACCATGAAAGGAAAACAAAATGTCATCTGAAATCAGTCTCAATCCTGTAGGAAAAATCATGGCCTTTTCGCTACTGCCCTGCCCTGCCGATGGCGCGGATGTCGGCCGCCAGATCCCGTATGTCATCCATGGCCGTATTCGGGCTGATGATAACCAGACGTAGATATCTTACCTGGTTGATTTCAGTACTGGATATATAAAACCGGCCCTGGCGGATCAATTCATCCCTGATGGCTATCTGCAGCCGGTCCGGCCCGTTGAGCCTGAAGCATAAAATGTTGCTTTCCGGCCGGCAGGGACAGCTGAAGTCTGACTGGGATCTGATATACTCCCATGCAGCCTGGGTCAGGTCGTATTCCTGATCCAGGTAGCTGGCCAGGCCGGCCTCGCCCATGGCGGCCATGGACATGAAAAATTTCAGGCCCAGTCCGGCCTTGGTGCACTCCACGGTCTGCTGGATAAAATCAAACCCTGGCTGGTACTTTTCATGGAACAGGTAACTTGCCTCGGTTTCAAACACCAGGTCCAGCGGCTCGGCATTCCGGACCAGCAGGGCGGCACACAGGGTGGGGGTCCGCAGCATCTTATGGGCATCCAGTACCACGGAACTGGCCTTGTCAATGCCGTGGATAAAGGATGACATCCGCGGCGAAAACAGGGCGCAGGCCCCGTGGGCGCCGTCGACATGAAACCAGATCCGGTGCTGGTTGCAGAAGGTGCCGATTTCGTCCAGCGCATCGTACAGTCCTGTGCCGGTGGCGCATGCATTGGCCACCAGGGCCGCCACCCGCCTGCCGGACTGCCGGGCGCTTTCCAAGGCCCGGTTGAGCCGGTCCGTTCGTATCCGGCCCAGGTCATCGGTCTCCAGGGGCCATACATTGGCCTCCCCTAAGCCGATGATGCCGGCAGTCTTTGCAATGCTGTAGTGAGTGGATGCCGGTGCAAGGATGACCATGTCCCCTGTATTGCCCGATGTCCGTGCCGTGGGATCCAGGTGGTTCCGGGCGGCGAGCAGCGCGGTGAGATTTGCCAGGGACCCCCCGTGGGTAAGCACCCCTCCCCCGTGATCAAAGGACAGCCGTTCTGTCACTGCCAGGGGCATGGCAGGCCATCCGATTTTTTCCAGCAGCCGGTTGATCATGAAAAATTCAATGGCTGCGGCAGCCGGCCCCATTTCGTAAATGGCCATGGCATTGTTGGTCACCCCGTCGATCAGGGAACCCAGTGCGCCTGTGGGATGGGGTACACCCACCTGGTGGGCCATGAATCCAGGATGGTGCAGCCGGGTGGTATGGGACAGGTAGGTCCTTACGAATCCAGCCAGATCGTCGGCCTGAAGTCCGCCGGCCTGGATCCAGCGATCCAGGTCCAGGTCCTGGTGGATCTGTGCCATGGCCTCCTGGCGGATAACCCTGTCCCGGCCTGATGCACTCTGGTCCATGTACTGGTCCAGCAACCTGATAACAGTATTGGCGTCGGATTCAAATGTCATGACACAGGCTTCTCTTATATTGCAGGGTGCAGGTCTGCCAGTAAAAACTTGATGTCTGCATCAGTTTGCCAACATGCCATTGCTGTTTGTCCATTCGGACCTCCTTAAAGTTAAAAGCTATTTAAAAAGGAAAACCAGATTCCCGTAACCCTCGGCCTCCAGATCCGCCCTGGGCACGAACCTTAGAGCTGCTGAATTTAAGCAGTAGCGCAGTCCCGTGGGCGGCGGTCCGTCGTCAAACACGTGCCCGAGGTGGGAATCGGCCAGGCGGCTGCGTACTTCTGTACGCACCATCAGCAGTTTCCGGTCCTTTTTTTCCAGGATGGCATCCGGCGAAATTGGCGCCGTGAAGCTCGGCCAGCCAGTGCCCGAATCAAATTTATCCGTTGAGGCAAACAGCGGTTCACCGGATATCACATCCACGTAAATCCCTTCTTCCTTGTTATCCCAGTAGGCATTTTTAAAAGGCGGCTCGGTTTTGTCCTCCCGGGTGACCGCAAACTGCATGGGAGTCAGCTTGGCCTTGAGTTCGTCGTCACTCGGCCGCACATATTTTTCTCCCGGGGCCTGCACGATAGTTTGCTCAGTTACCGGTTCTTTTCCCCAGACAGCCTTTATATAGGCATCCCTGCCGGAACCCTTCCGGTAAAATTTATACCGGATCGAATTTTTCCGGTAATAGTCCTGGTGATAATCCTCGGCCGGATAAAAGGTTTCTGCCTCGAGGATTTGTGTCACCACGGGTTTGTCAAAACGGCCGGAATCCTGGAGCTGATCCCGGGAAGCCTCTGCCAGGCGTTTTTGTTCTTCGGTATGATAAAAAACAGCCGACTGGTACTGTGATCCGCGATCGGCAAAGGACCCGCCGTCGTCCGTAGGGTCGATCTGCCGCCAGAAAAGATCCAGCAGGGTCTTATAGTCGGTCTTCTCCGGGTCGTAGACCACCTGTATAACTTCAAGGTGTCCGCTTGTCCCCGATGATACCTGCTCATAGGTCGGATTTTCAATATGCCCGCCCATATAACCCGAGATAGCTTTAGTAACCCCTTCGTGCTTTTCAAAGGCCGATTCCATGCACCAGAAACAGCCGCCTGCAAAAGTTGCGATTTTTGTTTTCGCGGTTGAGCTGTCCCCGGAATCGACTGCCGCTTGTTTTCCGGACACGCCGAACCCGGCCGCAATACCTATTAATGTCATTATCATGATAATCACCAATATATTTTTTTTATTGAACATAATGATATCCTTTCGACCGGCTGCCGCGCCGGTCCGGACAATTAATGCCTTACCATACAATAATGCATTCTTTTACTTTTGCAAACAGCCGCGCCCGGGATAGCGAAAAGCACAACAACTGCACGGAACATGTAAACAGGCCGGTTACCGCCTCGTCTGCAATTCCTGTATCTGAAACGATATAGTTTTCACCAAAAAAAGGGGGATAACGGCTTCATGGTTAATTTGCCAAGAAGAGTCGGCCGTTATCATTGATCAGATATATTTACCACAAGATAGGCCACAGCCCTCTAATTTTTTCTTCAAGCCTTTTGACAATCCTCGGCGGCTTTTGATCCAATTTGTACTTTTCTGGTTTATCTTTGCAAGATTCCATTTCAATATCCATAAATTCATCTCTTAATTCAGGATATTCAAGAAAGATATTAAGCCTGAAAACCTCATCCTCTTTTTTATATTTTTCCAGGATTGATAAGGCATCCTTCATAATAGCCTCCATTTTTTGGTTTTTATTCGCTGCGCTCCTTCATGGAAACAGCCTCAACCGGACATGTTGTCACACAAAGGCCACAGCCAAGGCACAAGCTGGGATCATATATCGTTTTTTCTTCCTGAAAGATCCGGGCCCCAAAGGCACAACGGTCAATACATTCGCCGCAGTGAATGCAATCCTCAAAAGCCGTAACGGCAACATATCCGGACCGGACCATCAGATCCTTACGGTCATATTGTTTCACAATCTGCAGATCATGGCAGCAACATGGGCAACAACTGCATAATGCAAATATTTCATGATCCGGCATATAGAGGCTCAAATGGACAAGACCGCACTGGTTGGCTTGCTTTAAAATTTTTGCTGCCTCAACCAGATCAACGTGACGAGCCTCTTTTTTTTCCACAACCTTATCTGCGGTATCATTCAGCACAAAGCAGACTTCGAGGGGGTTGTCGCATCGTTCATAATGGGCCCTGCAGGCGCAATTTTGAACCGCTATGGATTTGGCTTTGCCAAGCACCTCCATTACCTGATCCGTCGGAAGAATCCACTGTTTTGTTTCAAAAGCTTCTGAAATGGGGATAACCTTTGATGAATAGGAAATCTGTTTATTCAACAGCCATTCATCATATTTCACCAGCCTTTTTTCAAGAAAAGGGTCATTATTTTTTTGTGTATTCATTTCCTGTACCTCCCATATCCTTAATCTTCCTTTTTTAATCTTTTCATTTAACAATGCGTTATAGAAATATTATTTATCAGTCATTCAATCATTTTCCATCACCCATCCGGGGGGTTTTAATATTTTTCTTGTATTTTTTTTTCCCAGTGACTAATGAAAAACTAATAACGATAACTTAAAGGTGTCCCATGCCTGTAAAAGCCTTTTCTGAATT
>CAYNHL010000098.1:0-13927 GCA_964397015.1 uncultured Desulfobacterales bacterium
TAGATCCATCTGTTGGAACAAATATTCTGTCAAAATTAGGTGCTGGAAACCATAAAAAAGCAACTGCCGGACATCGAGGTCATTGTAATGACGGCTTTTGGAGATATTGACACCGCCATCAGGTCTCTGCAGCTCGATGCCTCTGATTTCATCACCAAACCTATAAACGACCAGGCCCTTTCCCTGGCCCTTCAGCGTGCAAAAGACCGGTACAGTTCCAGCCAGCAGATAAAGGATTATACAAGTCTGCTGGAAACCGGTTGGTCCAGCGCCACCCGGGCCCTGCTGAAAAATTTTTCGTTTCAAAAGCAGATCATAGATGCGTCCATCAACGGTATCATCGCCTGCGGCGCAAAGGGCACCATAAAGATCATGAACGACAGCGCCGCCGCCATGCTCGGGTACGACAAGACGGATATCATGGACAAAATGGCGATAGAAGAGTTGTTTTCCAGGGATGAATTCGAGAGAATCAACCGGATAATGGACAGTGACACCCATGGAGGACAGCACCGGATTGACCTGCTGGAAACCCGGCTGCAGGATTCCGGGGGAACGGACATACCGGTACAGATTTCGGCCAGTGTGCTGTTTGAAGAAAAGGAAAAAAACGGTATCTTGATCTGTGTCAGGGATTTGAGGGAATTGCGGAAGATCGAGAGGAAAATGGCGGACCAGGAACAGGTTCTTCACCAGGACAAAATGATGTCCCTTGGCAAGCTTGCTGCAAGCGTGGTGCATGAAATCAACAATCCGCTGTCCGGCATTCTCAATTATCTTAAACTGATGTCCAAAATGATGAAAAAGGAGCTTACGCCTGAACGGACAGAAAAATTCGGGCGCTACCTGGAAATATCCATAACCGAAATCAGCCGCTGCTCCAGGATTGTGTCAAACCTGCTGACCTTTTCACGCAAATCCGCCATGACCTTTGAACCTGTCGATGTAAAAGAGCTGGTTAACCGGTGTGTGCTGTTAAGCCAGCACAAGCTCGAACTGCAGAACGTGACACTGACTTCGAAAACAGATGAAAACATGCCAAAGATTCAAGCCGATGCCGGCCAGATTCAGCAGTGCATAATCAACCTTATTTTCAATGCTCTCGATGCGATGCCTGATGGAGGGTCCGTTACGCTCCATGCCGCTCATGACACAAAAAAAGACCAGGTTCTCGTCCATGTCAAGGATACGGGAACCGGGATCGATCCCAAAGATCTGCCCTATATTTTCGAGCCGTTTTTCACCACAAAGGATGAAGGTTATGGCGTAGGCCTGGGACTTTCGACGGTATTCGGGATCATGGAGCGCCATGGCGGAACGATCCGGGTTGAAGAAACGTCACCTGGCGGGACGCATTTTGTGCTGGTTTTCAACCGGCTGGTGAAATCCTGAAAGACCATTTGGAGGCAAGGTCCATGATTTGGCTGACCCGTCTTAGAAAAAGCCTGGCATACAAGCTTATTTTTGCCGTGGGCCTGACAATGCTGGTCACGGTCCTGCTATGGGCTTTTTTCATTATACGGTACGAAAAAAACAAGGCCATGCAGGGAATTACTGCCGAGGCGGACCGGCTGAGCAATACCATTCTTCTGGGCACGCACTATGCTATGATGCTCAATGCCAGGGACGATATCACCCATATTATACAGAATATCGCCAGGCAGGAGGAAATCGAAAACATCCGCATATTCAACAAGGCCGGCGAGATTCATTTTTCAAACATTGACCGGGAAGTGGGCAATATCACGAATATCAGGGATGAGGCCTGCTATGTCTGTCACAAGACCGAGCCTCCCCTGGAATCCCTTGAGCTGGATCAGCGGAAACGCATTCTTTACTCAGACGAAGGCTACCGCCTGATGGGTATTATCAGTCCCATTTTCAACGAGCCCGGATGCTCCGAAGCCTGTCATTTCCACCCCAAAGATACAAAGGTGCTCGGTGCCCTGGACGTGGTGGTGTCCCTGAAGCAGACCGACCGGCAGATTGCCTTTTACCAGAGAGGCCTGCTTTTTCTGGCCCTTTGTATTTTCCTGATAAGCTCTTCCATCATCGGGGTTTTTGTCTTGAGGTTCGTCAACCAGCCAATTCAAAAACTGATCCAGGGCACAAGACAGATCAGCAAAGGCACGTACGGTCGCATAGACGGTATCCAGGACGGGGAAATCCGTCAGCTGGCAACAGCCATCAACCAGATGGCTGAACAAATAGAAATCAAGCAGGCTGTTTTAAACGAGCAGCGCCGTGAATACCAGAACCTGTTTGAGGCGGTTCCCTGCCTCATCACCGTTCAGAACAAGGAATTCAAGCTGCTTAGATACAATCGGGAATTCAAGGAACGATTCAACCCGATTCCCGGTGACCGGTGCTATCATGCATACAAAAACCGGACAACCCCCTGTGACCAGTGCCCTGTAGCCGAAACCTTCAGGGATGGTAAGCCCCATCACAGTGAACAGCAGGGCATAACAAGGCGCGGTGAGCCTTCTTACTGGACTTTGAGAACTGCTCCTATCATCAGCCGGGACGGAAAGGTCACTGCGGTGATGGAGATATCCGTTGATATTACCCAGATACGGCTCCTTGAAAAAGAGTTCAGGAAATCGGAAAAAAAATACCGGGCCATTTTCAACAACACCCCCAATCCGCTGTTCGTTCTGGAAGACAGCAGTTTGACTATAATTGACTGCAATTCCAGCGTGGAAGATGTATACGGGTATAAAAAGGAAGAGGTGGTTTCCCAATCTTTTGAAATGTTTTTTGATGACCAGATCAAAGAGGACAGTATAGACCAGATCAAGGCCTGCCGGGCCATGAACAAGGTCAGGCAGGTCGGGAAAAATGGCAGGATAATTTTCGTCGATATCCATATCTCCCCTTCTGAATATCTTGATTCCCAGGTCCTGCTGGTCAATGCTACGGATATCACCAAGCGGTTGATTGCGGAACAGCAGTTGATCCAGGCCAGCAAAATGGCCACCCTTGGTGAGATGGCCACCGGGATCGCCCATGAACTGAATCAGCCGCTGTCGGTTATAAAAAGTGCAAGCAATTATATCCTGAGAAAAACAAGGGACGGTCAGAAAATCCAGGCGGATATCATGATGACCATGAGCGAGGAAATGGATGGACAGGTGGACCGGGCGTCAAAAATCATAAACCATATGAGGGAGTTCGGCAGAAAATCCGATGTCACCCGTGAAAAAGTACAGGTGAATGACGCATTGATCAAGGCCTTTGATATCTTCCGGCAGCAGCTCAAACTCAGGCAGATAGATGTGATACAGGAAATAGAGGAAAATCTGCCCCGGATCATGGCGGATGAAAATCGTCTCGAACAGGTTTTCATCAACCTGCTCATCAATGCAAGAGATGCAATCGAAGATCATGCCGCTTCCCTTAACGAAGACCGGGAATGCCTGAAACAGATATTTCTGGCCACCCGGTCCGATGATGATCACGTTATGATCGAGATCGAGGATTCCGGCACAGGAGTGGACGATTCTATCCGCGAGAAAATATTTGAGCCTTTCTTTACAACCAAGGAGGCCGGCAAAGGTACCGGTTTAGGGCTTTCCATCAGCTACGGCATTGTAAAGGATTACGGGGGCGACATTGCCGTGACCCGGGGCAAAAAACTTTCAGGCGCGAGGTTTATAATCACTTTCCCCCGGGTCCCGGGTTAAGGCCTTTGAGAATGAGGGCGGCTGCAATGGGTGTGGATGATGTGGCGCAGACATACATGGGTATCCCTGCCGCAAGCATTACCAGCATGGACCAGAACCTGTGAGTGTCGGCCCACCGGGTCAAATCTTCCGGAAGTAAAAAGGTTATTATTCCGGCAATTAAAATTCCTGTGACAAAGGGCCGGGTAATGTCACCGAGCAGTTCACCATAGGCATAGCGTAATCCGTGGACAAGGCGCTGCAGCAGTGACAGTGGTTTTTCAAGTGCGACCGCACCAGCAGGTGTTGCACAGCCTCACCCGCCGGCTGATGCTCCAGAGGGCGGGCTGGTTTTTGAAACAGGGTCCATGGTCTGCCTGCCGAAAAAATTCTGGGCCAAACCGGTGGATATGGCGGTTATAAACCCTGCAACAGGGCGAACGACCGTCATCACCGGATCCAGCATTGCCCATGACACTGCAATGGAATCCACACCTGATTCCGGTGTGGCGATCATGAAGGACAGCGCGGCCCCGTCATTGGCTCCCTGTTTTTTCAGGCTGGCGGCCACCGGAATTACGCCGCAGGAACACAGCGGGATGGGAATCCCGAAAAGAGCGGACAGGATAACCGGCCTGACTCGTCCTGTGCCAAGATATTTTTTAATATGATCCGGCCTGAAGAATACATTGAGAACCCCGGCCACAAAAAATCCGAACAGCATGTAAAAGGATACATCCAGGTATATATGCCAGGATTCTGCAAGTATATCGGAAAAAAATGTCATTTCTGTTTTCCTTCAGAATCGTTCTCCGGCAGATGGGCAACGTGATCCAGGCTTTGAGTGATCAGGGCCATCACATGCGCATCATCCAGGCTGTAGAAGACGATTTTGCCCTCCCGCCGGTACCGGACCACCTTTAGTGCCCTAAGGAGCCTGAGCTGGTGAGAAACGGCTGATTCGCTCTGCATGCAGACTGCGGCAATATCGCATACACAAAGCTCATTGCTGTGCAGTGCCAGAACAATTTTCAGCCGGGACGGGTCCCCCAGGGCCTTGAATATGTCTGCCATCTGGCGAATGCCGGTCAAAGGGGGCATGGCTTGGACAGATTGATTGACTTTATCTGCATGAATACATTTTTCCTGGCATACATCCATTAAACACCTCTTCATTTGAACATGTATTCATATAATAAAACTGTATTTTTAAAGTGTCAAGGATGAATTATCAGGATGTGCCGGAGATGATTCTCAGCTTGCGCCACAATGCCCCGCGGCTTATGCCCAGAAGCTCGGCGGCTTTTGATTTGTTGCCCTTTGTGATTTCAAGGGCCTTGAGGATGTGCCTGTGTTCCATGGTCTGGAGGGTGGGAAATGAATGTTCGTCAACCGGTTCATGTACCACCGGGGGTTCATCTTTTTGTCTCAGTCTTTCGGGCAGGTGGCTGACAGTTATGGTGTCGGTCTGGGACAGAATTACTGCTCTCTCGATGATATATCTAAGCTCTATGATATTACCGGGAAAAGAGTAGGAATCAAAAATATCCTGGACTGCTTTTGAAACAGCAGTGATGTTTTTATTGAACTCACGGTTGAACTGGTCGATAAAATAGCGGCACAGCATGGCAAGGTCATCCCTTCTTTCCCTTAAAGGTGGGATTTCCAGCTTGATGGCCTTGATGCGATGGTAAAGGGCTTTGAGAAAATCTTTGTTTTTGCCGGTTTCCAGAAGATTCTGTTTTACTGCGATCATGAACCGGATGTCCATGGCGGTATCTGTGGGTTCGCTGGAAAGTTCTGTGGGTTTCTGGTCCAGAAGATGCATCATTTCCTTCTGGGTCTGCTCCGGCATGTTTTCTATGTGGTCCAGGAGGATCGTGCCTGAAAAAAAAGTATTGTCCACCGGCGCTTCATTTGTTTTTGATACTGTTCCCGCGGTTGTTTCCTCAAAAGATGACACCAGTTCGGCAAAAGAAAAGTCCCTGCTGAAGCATCCGCAGTCGAACGCGATAAACCGCTGGTTTTTCCGGTCGCTCAGGCTGTGGATGGTCCTGGCGGTCAGTTCTTTTCCTGTCCCGGTTTCACCATGGAGTATAATTGCGCAGTCCAGCTCGGAAAGCCGGGCAATGTTTTTTTTCAGCCGCTGCATCCCGGGAGTCTCGCCGATGATCTTGGGAAGAGGTCTCAGGGCATCGGTAAAAGGCGATTGTTCTTTAATGCCGGCCGAGGGCCTTATAACCATGACGTTTCCATCAGTTTGAGACTGCTTGATCAACTCCCACAGCCTTCCCATGGAGTCCTTTTCAATATAGGTGGCATCCAGGGCCTCGGTGGCCTGTCTGGTTTTCTCGCTGCCATAACCTGTCAACAGGACTGTCTTGAGATCCGGATAAATTTCTTTGAGCTTGGTAATGGTCACAAGGCCGTCCATCTCAGGCATTTTGAGATCGACAATTGCCAGGTCAATGCGGGTTTGCCTGGCAATTTCGATTGCCTTGATGCCGGATGTCGCTTTTATGGGTGTGAACCCGAGCAATGATATCCGCTGCGCAATGGAATTGAGCAGCCGCTCTTCATCATCGACAAGCAATATGTTCTTTGCAGAAGCAGTCATTTATCTTTTTTTGTATCTTTCGATGTCATGGCCTTGTCAGGATCACCGCCTTCTGCCATTCCGGCGGCGGCCATTGTCGTTTCGAGCGTATTTAAAATTTTTCTGAAAAAGCCCCAGAAGCTTCCCATGTCCTCTTTTTCAAAATAAAAGGAATTGAGGGCCTCGGTGGCTTCTTTCAGCTTGCTGTCTCCGTGTCCTGTCAGCAGCAGCGTTTGTATGGCCGGGTCGATTTTTTTAATCTCGGTTATCAAAACCAGCCCGTCCATGTCCGGCATCTGCTGATCGATAATAGCCAGGTGAATCCTGGTGGTCTCCAATATCTGGATTGCCTCTTTTCCGTTCAATGCGGTCAGGGGCTCATATCCCTTCAGGCGTATCCGGTCTGCCAGGGTTTGAAGGAATTTAGGGTTGTCGTCCACCAGGAGGATGGTGATCTTTCCCAGGGACAGGTTGGCCAGAAAATCCCAGAACCCGGCAATGTTTTCTTTGTCAAAATAGGAGGAGTTCAGGGCCTGGGTTGCCTCCTTGAGCTTGTCATCACCGTGTCCTGTCAGCAGCAGGGTTTTGATGTCAGGTGCCAGGGCCTTGAGCTTGGTTATAACCACGAGCCCCTCCATGCCGGGCATCTGGTGATCCACTACTGCAACGTGAATGATCTCTTTTCCGGCAATTTTCAATGCGTCTTCACCATTTGTTGCGGTAAAAACGGTATATCCTTTCAACCGGGCGCGGTCCGCCATCGAGTTGAGAAATTTTTCATTATCATCTACGAGCAACAGGGTTACATTGTTGTTTTCCATTTGTCACCTCTTGGGTTGTCTTCTGTTAAAAGGGTATGTGTGCCGACACGTTCCTGCGGTTCAATGGCCCCCGCTCCCAAATATCCCGGATGCGGCCACTGCCAGTACCAGGATTTCCAGAAAGGCGATCCCGGCATAGAGAAAGTTCTTTTTTGTAAGATACCCTTTCAGCAGAACTATGTAGCAGACAATGGTCATCAAGGCAAGCAATACAAATCCCACATAATTTAAAAAATCTCCCTTGTGGAGCAGCTTGACCCAGCCCCATCCGTGGGGCGAGTGGGTTAATTCAAGATATTCATCCACCCCTGTTCCCCAAAGTTCGGCAATAGTGGACATTTCCACGTGAGAAGGTATAATTCCTGTCAGGTAAATGAAATATGTGATAAACATCAAGGCAATACCCACCCAGACTCCTATCACCAGTATGTTGGCATATATAATCTGTTCCTTGGACGCTCTCTGGTCCGCTTTGTCATGGTCTTGTGTCATGAGTCTATTTCTCCTTATTGTTTCCTGATTTGGTTATCCCAGCAGGCCGATTCCCAGGCCTTTGTCCATTGCCTTCAATCCGGCAAACAGCAGGACGACGATGACGAAGATACGGATCATTTTCGGCTTGGCAATTGCCAGCAGCCGAACGCCGATAAGGGATCCGAGCATCAGGCCGACAATGGATGGAATGCCGATAAGGGGGATGACGCATCCCCGGTTCAGGTATATCCATGCGGCTGATGTGTCTGTGATGGACAACAGAAATTTACTGGTGGCCACGGATATTTTGAGCGGGGCCCCCATCATCAGGTTCAGCACAGGTACGTTGGCCCATCCTGCACCCAGCCCGAACATCCCCGCCAGCAACCCGATGATGATGAACATGAACAGGCCTGCCAGGGTGCGGTGGGTTTTCCATTCAACCCGTTCCCGTGCCCCTTCATCCCAGTATATCCCGCCCAGGCCAAGAGCCATGCCCACGGCATCCTGCTTGGTTACCACAGGTTTGTCGGAATTTTTTGAAAAGAAAAGCAATGCAGCTATTCCGACAATGGTGACCCCCAGGCAGACCTGGATGATATCAGGATTCAGGGCAGAAAGATAAAGTCCCAGCATGGCTCCTATGATCGAAAAAGTCGATGCAATCAAGGCTACCGGCAAGGCGAGCCTCAGGTTGGCCAGGTTACGGCGCAGCAGGCCCGGTCCGGCCGCCAGTGCACCCGCCAGTGCAACCATCAGGCCGATTCCCCTGACAAAATCAATGTGGAAAGGAAAGAATCCACTGACCAGCGGAACATACAGGACTCCGCCTCCTACGCCTGCCATGACTGCCAGAATACCGAGAATCAGGCAGAAAAAGAACAGGACAATGGGCCAGAACCACCAGGGTTTGTCTCCGGATTCGGCAGCTACCTGTTCGGATGCAAACGCACTGATGGGGCTGCTGAATAAAAACACCATTATAATCATTTGCAATCGGTTAATGCGATACATCAGTCTGTTTAACATTTAATCGATCTCCTTAAACTATTTGTTAAAATTTGAACCAATATGACTATTTTTTGTTTACAAATAGAACAATTAATATTAAATTGTCATATAAATTAAAATTTTTACACAGTCAATAAAAAAAGTTTAATTATGAAACAAATTGATGTATTGATAATTGATGATGAAGAAAAATTTGCCATGATGCTGGCCCGCCGTCTGGCCTTGCGCAATTGCCTGTGCGAGGTCTGTTTTGACGGGAATGCCGGCCTGACCTGGGTAAAGGACAATCCATACTCGGCTGCATTGATTCTGCTTGATCTTCAACTGCCGGATATGTATGGTACCCAGGTATTGACCGGCATCAAGGAGATTAACCCTTCCCTGCCGGTTATAATCCTGACCGGTCATGGTTCAAAGGAAGATGAAAAAGAATGCATGGCTCTGGGGGCACATGAATTTGTCAACAAGCCGATGCGTATCGATGACATCATCGAACGTTTGAATCAGCTCAAAAAAGAGGCCTGAATGCTTAAACAATTCAAGATCTGCATTGACAAAGCCTGGCCCCGGTTTTTCTCGCATAAAAATAATGTGCACCTGGATTCATTTTTCACGGTGTCCAATTACCGGCGTTTCTGGGCGATAAGCGTTATTTCCCTGATCACCGTGGCCCTGCTGCCGTTATGGTTTGCCACGGTGATCCATTATCAGTTGATCCATCGCTCCATGGATTCCGAACTTATCCTGCGGCTCGAACGTGTCACGTCAAATGCAAAGCGGGCGGTTTCCTTTTTCATGGAGGAACGTTTGAACGCCTTGACTTTTACAGTGAATGAAATGGGATATGTGCAGTTGACAGATACAGATATCCTCAAAGAGGTTTTTCATAACCTGAAGCTGGGGTTCGGCGGGTTTTCCGACTTGAGCGTCATCGATTCCAATGGTAACCAGGTCGCTTATGTCGGCCCGTTTGATCTTGAAGGAAAAAATTACAGCGACCAGCCCTGGTTCGAGCAGAGTATGAAATCGGTCAACTATGTAAGTGACGTGTTTACCGGATATCGCGATGCTCCCCATATAATCATTGCGGTAAGGTCATCAGCCCCGGACGGCTCTGATTATCTTCTGCGTGCGACTCTGGACACGGAACGGCTGATGCAGATGCTGTGGTCATACAAATCCAGTATTCATACCGATATTTTCCTTATAAACCATGAAGGTATACTGCAGACGCCTTCTCCCAATTTTGGGAGTATCTTTTCCAGTGCCCAGCTCAAGGTTCCTGAATTCTCGACCCGTACAAAGGTAAAACAGGTTCCCGGAAAGGATGGTAATGATGCAATCGTAGGATATTCCTATATTTCCACGGAATTTGTCACCACTCCGTTCATTCTCATGGTACATAAGGAAAAGGAAGGTGTCATGCAGGTCTGGCTGGATCTTGGGAAACGGTTCAACTGGATACTTGGCATCAGTGGCTTGGGGATCGTATTCATCATTACCCTTATTTCCACGTTCATGGTGAACAAGCTCTACCTTGCGGACAGGGCAAAAGCGGAAACCATGATCCAGATGGAACAGAGCCATCAGCTGGCGAGCATCGGCCAGCTTGCGGCGGGTATCGCCCATGAGATCAACAACCCACTCGCACTGATCAGTGAAACCGCCGGATATGTCATGGACCTTTACCAGTTAAATGACATGCGCCGTGATGAGGATGAAATCATTGAACATATCGGATCGATCCTGGAAGCGGTTGAACGGTGCGGCACCATTACACGGCAGCTGCTCGGCTTTGTCCGGCAGTTTGATATTAAAATCAAGCAGATAAATATAAGGGATATAATCGGCGATGTGATCAGCTTCCATAAAAAAGAGGCCGAGTACCGAAAAATCACTGTGAACATGGATATGCCCGAATCTGTCCCGGTGATTGAAACAGACAGCGGAAAGCTTCAGCAGATTCTGCTGAACCTCATAAACAATGCATTTCAGGCCCTCGACGAGGGGGGCAGGCTGGATATTACAGTATCCTGGAAAACGGAGAATAAAATAGATATTTCAATCAAGGATACAGGCTGCGGTATACCGGAAGAAAATATAAAGAAAATACAGGAACCATTTTTCAGCACGAAAAAAGAAAAAATGGGAACAGGCCTCGGGCTCTCCATTACCTACAACCTGGTGAAAAAGCTTGGGGGCAATATCAGTGTTGAAAGCAAGGAAGGGGTGGGAACTACATTTACCATCACACTGCCTGTCAGGTTAAAAAAAGGGAGTTTGGAATGAAAATCATTCTTGTTGACGATGAATTGAAATTTATCAGCATGCTGGGCAAAAGATTGACATTGAGAGGATTCGATGTGGATATCGCCACATCCGGGGAGAAGGCGCTGGAAATGGAGGCTCAATCTTTCCATGATGTGGCAGTGCTGGATATCAAAATGCCCGGAATCAGCGGTGTTAAACTGAGAAAAAAACTATCTGCAATTAATCCTGCACTGATATTTATTTTTGTCACTGGTCACGGTACCCTTGAAAATTGTGAAAATGAACTGGAAACAGGGGATATCTGCCTGCCCAAGCCCTTGAACATCGAAACCCTTATCAAAACCATGAAAGACGTTGCAGGTGAAGGCAGGAGCAAGGGTACCTGATGTCGTTGTATGGTTGCCGAAGGTAGTTTTCATCTTAATTATATTTTGAAAAAGACAGGGAGCGGAAAATGGAAAAACAGGTCATGAATAAAGATAATACAGATGGTCTGAAATTTTTCGGAAAAGTCAACGCAAGCATTTCACATGAATTGAAAAATATACTGGCCATTATTTCCGAAACAGCTGGATTTTTAAATGACTTGACGCAATTGTCAAAGCAGGGCAAACCATTGGACATAGAGCTGCTGGAAAACTGCAGCAACAGCATTTCAGAAGAAATCGAGCGGGGGTTTGAAACGATCCGCAGCATGAATAAATTTTCCCACAGTGTGGATGAACCGGTCAAGGAGACGGACATGGCTGAAAGCCTTGCCCTGGCTGCAAAACTGACCAAATTTTTGAGTATTGCCAGGCCGGTTGATATCACGCAGCCCTCAGACAGGGTAACGATAGCCACCTTTCCGTTCCTGGTATTGAAACTGCTGTACAATACCCTTTGTTTTCTTTATGATCTAACAGAAGAAGGAGGGATTGAAGTGGGCTTTGATTCAAGTAAAACAACGGACGCCTGCCTGGTCTTTTCATGCTCATGCAGGCAGCTTCCGGACAGCGCCAGGATCCAGGATCTGAAGAAAACGGCTGCCCTGCTGGGTGGGGATATCACTGCAACCTCTGATCCTTTTGAACTGAAAATCCGGATCCCGAACAATAATTAAAAAGGACTGATAAATGTGAAGGAAGGAGGGTATTATGGCTGGTAACGAACAGATCCACCTGCTCATGGTAGATGATGAAGAAAAATTTTTAAAGGCAATAACCGATCGGCTCAAACTCAAATTTTTCAATATAACATCGGCCACGAACGGTGCCGATGCCATAAAAATGGCAGAAAAAGGAAGGTTTGACGTGGCTGTGATAGACCTGCAGATGCCGGAAATCGATGGTGTCCAGGTCCTGGAGATATTGAAAAAAAATCACAAATTCCTGGAAATCATTATCCTGTCAGGCCATGCCACCATTGAAACAGCGGTTCAATGTACAAGGATGGGGGCGTTCAAGGTGCTGGAAAAGCCCTGTGAGTTTGAGAAACTCGTGGAAACCATCAAGGAAGCCTATGAACTGAGGTTGAAAAAGAAGTTCGAGGATGATGAATCCCGGATCAAAAAGATCCAGTCTCTTGCTTTAGGGCAGTCCCCCCTGGGCATATTGAGAGAACTGTCCAAAATGGATGACAGCCAGAAATAATTAATGCGGCGGTCGGGTTTCTGGGATCTGCACAGGATGCCACCGGAACACGGCCGCGGCAGCTTTATGCGGCAAAGGCAACAAAACTCCACAATGCAAATTTCTTACATGCGATTGCCCTGATCACCAGCGGCAAGGCTTTACAAAAAAAAATCGTCTCTATATAATTGATCAAAAGCTCAATAGGCTGTCTTAATAACCAGGAGAGGTGAAAAAGATATGAAATTCGTGATTATCGGTGGTGATGCCGCCGGCATGAGTGCGGCCAGCCGCGCAAAGCGCAGGCAGCCTGAAATGGAGGTTACAGTTCTCGAACAGACCCGGGACGTTTCGTACTCTGCCTGCGGTATGCCCTACAATATTGCAGACCCGGACAGGGATATGGAGAAACTGGTGGTCAGGAAAGCCGAGGTTTTCATTGAGAAAAACCAGATTAACCTGCTCACCGGTTACAGGGCTGAGGCCATCGACCGTGCCAGAAAAACAGTTTCCGGCGTCACTGATTCAGGTGAACCTTTTTGTATCGACTATGACAAACTGCTGATAGCCACAGGGGCTGAACCTTTCATGCCGGATCTTCCCGGCATGGACCTGCCCCGGGTCATGGCCCTGAAAAGCCTGGAACATGGAAAGAAAATAAAAGACATTATTGCGCGTCAAAATATCCGGTCCGCCGTGATCATCGGCATGGGATATATCGCCCTCGAGATGTGCGAGGCTTTTGAAAAAAGGGGAGTGTCTGTTTACATGGTAAAACCCGGCCCGGTATTCATGCCATGGCTCAGGCCCGAGCTTGCCGGAGTGATTCATGAGGAATTGACCGGAATGGGGATCAATCTTTATCCAGGCCATGCCGTGCGCAGGGTAGAAACGCAGAACGGCGGTGTCCGTGTGGTCTGCGATGATCTTTCACTCGATGCGGATATGGTACTGATCGCATCCGGGGTATCCCCCTGCAGTCAGATGGCCAGTGATGCCGGACTTGAGATGAGTGTCGGCAATTCCATATCGGTCGATCGAAACCTTAGAACCTCGGACAAAGACATTTTTGCCGCAGGTGACTGTGCTGATGCCTTTAACGTGGTCACCGATCAAAAATGCTGGATACCTCTGGCCCTGCGTGCCAACCGGGCCGGCTGGGCTGTTGCCGATGCTGTCTGTGAAAAGCCTGCTCCTCTGGACGGGGTGGCGGGAACAGCTGTCTTCAAGGTTTTTTCTCTGGAAGTGGCACGGTCCGGCCTGACGGTGGCCGAATCCCGGGAAGCGGGATTCGATCCGGTGGAAGCATACGTGAAAACAAGATCACGTGCCCATGGGCAGCCCGGCGCCACCTCGATACATGTAAACATGGTTGCAGACAGGCAAAGCAGGCGACTGCTGGGCGTACAGATGGCAGGGCATGAGGGAGTGGCCCACAGGATCAATGCCGTTGCAGTCGCTTTGCACAATAAAATGACT
>CAYNHL010000099.1:0-13749 GCA_964397015.1 uncultured Desulfobacterales bacterium
TCCCAAATTCTACGATGAACCGACCCGGATGCTGGAAGGGGCTATTTACTGTCCGGAAGGCGGGTATGTCAATGACCCGGCACTGTCCGCCCACAATATCATGCGGGCGGCCGAGGCCAGGGGAGCCAAATTCAAGTTCAACGCCGAGGTGGTTGATATCAGGACAAAAGATGGTAAAACAGCCGGCATCACCCTCAAGGACGGAACCCAGATAGATGCCGGTATCGTGGTCAATGTTGGCGGTCCCCATTCCTTTTTGATCAACAAGATGGCACCGGGTGTCTGGGATGGCTGCAATATCAAAACCCAGGCCCTGCGGCACGAAGTCATGTACTGTCCCTCACCTGACGAATATGATTATCTCAATGACGGCTATCACATGTCGGATGGTGATATCGGCTGCTATGTGCGGCCCGAGGTGGGCAACACCTTTTTGATCGGCAGTGAGGACCCGGACTGTGACCCCCAGGAATGGGTCGATCCCAATGAATTTTATGCAGGCAAAGGCGGGCACGGCAGGGATAACGTTCTGACAGAAGCCCAGTGGAAAGCCCAGTGCTACCGGCTGGGAAAACGCATTCCCTCCCTCCAGGTGCCCAATCAGCCAAAGGGTGTTGTGGACTTGTATGACTGCTCTGATGACTGGATTCCTGTGTATGACAAATCGGATCTTCCGGGGTATTACATGGCCATCGGCACCAGCGGCAACCAGTACAAGAATGCGCCGGTGGTGGGCCGCATGATGGCCGAGCTCATCGATGCCTGTGAAAAGGGCCTGGACCATGATAACGAACCGTTCCAGTACCAGTTCAAATATATCGACCGGAAAACAGATGTCGGGTTTTTCTCAAGGAAACGCGAAATCAACTATAACAGCTCGTTTTCCGTAAACGGTTAAGCTGACGGTCAGCGGCTGCTCGAATGGTGACACCGGTTTTTTAAAAAATGCCTACCCTCTATGGTTAAATTAAAAAAACCGGTGTCATCCTAATTTTAAGGCCCGTAAAAAATTTTAAACAGGTTCAATTCAAGGAGCGCTTGATGCAAATTTATGTCTGTGTAAAGCATGTTCCGGATTCGGCTGCCAATATTTCAATCATCGATCAGATCCGCATCGATGACAACCTGGCGTTTCTGCTCAATCCTTATGATGAGCATGCCGTAACAGAAGCAGTCCGGGTCAGGGATTCAATCCCTGAATCCGAGGTGATCGCTTTGTGTCTCGGACCGGGTGACGCGGAAAAAACCGTCCGGTCCGCCCTTGCCATGGGCGCTGACAGGGGTATTTTAATTGACAGTGAGGACGATCATGACAGTATTGAAACCGCAAGGGCCCTTCACCGGGCGATATTGAATGATTCCAGCCCCGGCATGATATTCACGGGCAAGGAAGCCATCGATACCGAAGGTATGCAGACCATGTTTCGCCTGGGTGCACTGTTCGATTTTCCGGTTGCCACAAATGTATCCGGGGTTGCGGTATCCGGGGACAGGGCCATAGTGGACTGTGACGGGGGTAATGGCGCCGTGGTTTCTTATGAAATGGATCTTCCCTGTATCTTTGGTGCGGGCAGGGGGCTGAATACCCCCCGGTATCCCACCTTTCCGGATGTTGTCAAATCCAAGAAAAAGAAGATTGAAAAAATTGCGTTTTCCGACTTGAATATTCAACCGCCCCATGCCACTATGAAATACATAAAACTTGAATCCCTGACGCAGCATCGCCATCCCCGGGAACTGACCGGTGAAACAGGTGAAATTGCACAAAAGATTGTCACGATCCTGAAACAGGAGGCAAGGGTTATATCATGAATCACCATATCGGAATCATTGTCGAACCCGGCGGCCTGGGTATCAAGGAAACGAATTTCGGCATGGTGACACTGGCCCGTTCCTGCAAAATTCCGCTGGCCGCTTTCGTGCCGGCACCTTTGACGTCCGCTACCATGGATATGCTCGCATCGTATGGTGTACAGCAGGTTATTGAAATTGCACTGGCCCGGCAGGATCTGTTCCAGAACCCGGATGTCCTGGCAAGAGCCCTTGCAGATGCAGTGAAGCACTATAATATTACCCGTGTCATCGGTCTTTCAACGGCGTGGGGGAAAAACCTGCTGCCGCGTGTAGCCGCCCTGATGGAAGCACCGCTGGTCATGGAGTGCCTCTGGGTGGACATAAAAAAGGGTATTGCCCGTACATCCCAGTATTCCGGCAAGACCATGGCCACCATTCAGCTGACAGGGGATATTTTGTTTTTCGGTGTCAAACCCAATGTCACGGCACCTGAAAAATCGCCGGTATCCGCTGTCAGAAATATTTTTGACAAAACAGATCTTGCACCGGGTCACCTGCGGGTGATCCGGGTGGATGACACCCTTGCAGAAAAAAGCATCGGTCTGCAGGAGGCGGATATAATAATTGCAGGCGGCCGGGGCATGAAGAACAAAGAGAATTTTTCCATTTTGCATGAATGTGCCAAAAAGCTGTCTGCTGCTGTCGCAGCATCGAGGGTCGCAGTGGATTCAGGCTGGGTTCCTTATTCCATGCAGGTGGGACAGACCGGTGAAAAAGTCAGCCCAAGGGTTTATATCGCCTGTGGAATATCCGGTTCGATTCAGCATTTTGCCGGCATGAAAATGGCTGGGATGGTTATTTCAATCAACACGGATGACAGCGCTGCCATTGTTGCCAACAGTGATTATTATGCAGTGGCCGACGTCCTCGATGTCATACCTGAAATCAGCAGGTTGCTGAATGATACATGATGTGAAAAAAAATGATTCAACAAACTTTTTAGCTGATCTCGATGTCAAGCAGTACCTGTCGATTTTCGACGATTTGAGTGACGGGGTTATCGTCACCAATGCCGACGGGGTGATCGTGTATTATAACCGGTCCATGTCCCGTATCGATGAACTGGATCCGGACAAGGTCCTGTACCGCAAAGTTACGGATGTTTACGACCTGGATGATTCCACCAGTATCATAATGCAGTGCCTTGGCATGCGCCGGCCGGTGATAGATGTTCCGATCTACTATCGCACCCGGATGGGAAAATTCGCCAATACCATTCACAATGTCATGCCCATAATCAACAGCGGCAGGCTGGTAGGCGCCATCTGCTTTGTCAAGGATTATCACGCCCTTCTCCAGACCATTGAATCCATGCCGTCCCCCGGGAAAGAAGAGCAGTTTGACAACACCTTCATAACATTTGAGCAGATTGTGGGCGAAAACCAGGCCTTTGCAGATGCGATCAACGCCGCCCGGATGGCGGCGGCCACACCTTCACCCGTCATGCTTTTCGGAGAAACCGGCACAGGAAAGGAACTGTTTGCAAGGGCCATCCATAACCACAGTGCCCGAAGTATAAAAAAATACACTCCCGTCAATTGTGCGGCCATCCCGGAAAATCTTTTGGAAGGAATCTTGTTCGGCACGTCCAAAGGGGCTTTTACCGGGTCAGTGGACAAGGCCGGGCTTTTTGAAAGAACCAACAGGGGCACGCTTTTTCTGGACGAAGTCAACTCCATGCCGGTCGGCCTCCAGGGAAAGATTCTCAGAAGTGTCCAGGAAAACCGGATCCGCCGCGTCGGGGCACTCAGGGAAATAGAAATCGATGTCAAGATCATCAGTTCGGTGAACAAAGACCCTTATGCCGCCATCGCCGATGGTACATTGAGATCTGACCTGTTTTACCGGCTCGGTGTCGTGTTTGTTCATATCGTACCGCTCAGGGACCGCATGGATGACCTGCAGCGCCTGGTGAGGCATTTTATCAAAAAACACAATGCCATGCTGGCCAAGAATGTAAAACGGGTGTCCGGCGAGGTCATGGAGCTTTTTCACATGTACAGCTGGCCTGGAAACGTAAGGGAGCTCGAACACGTGATTGAAGGATCCATGAATATCGTGGGCCGGGAGGAGGTGATTAAAAAACAGCACCTGCAGACCCATTTTTCAAACTGGTCCGTGAAAAACAGCCCGGTAAGTCCCCGGCAGCGGCATGGCCACTTTTTGGGAAAAAAACCAAACAGCCCCGGGCTTGCGCGAAAAACATCGGCCCATGAAGAAATGATAATAAAAACAACACTGGAAGAGAATGGTGGAAATATCACCCGGACAGCGGAAGCACTTGGGATTTCACGCCAGCTGCTGTATTACAAGATCAAAAAACACAATATCAGCCGGTAGGTGCAGCAGGATTGCCAGCAGAGTCCTGTGTAACTAGAGCTGGTTGAAATCAAACATCATATTCAGCTATTTTTCCCCTGAGACCCCTGTCGCGGAGTTCTGGGTCTAATTTCAGCCATTCCCTGTGTTCCTGAAAATTCATGTGCATATATTTTGATTAAGAATTATTTGAATTTGTAATATAAGCTATTGAAGGGAATCAATTGACATGATACAGATATGAAATATGATTCCCGTATGCAGAGTGCGATTTTGCCATATTCACTCCTGTAAAGGAGGTAACCATGCAGCAGCTTGAACCGGCAGGCCAGTTTTTGTTCGTGGATCTGGATAGCGGCTGCTGCCGGCTCTCCAAACCACCGGAAGAGATCCTGCCTTATCTGGGAGGCAGGGGGTTCAATTCCTGGTACCTGTATCGACACCTTTGTGAAGGTGTCGATCCTTTGTCCCCTGAAAACATACTCATTCTGTCGGCCGGCCTGCTGACCGGATCACCCGCACCGGCTTCGGCCCGGTTGCATATCAGCGCCCTGTCGCCACTGACCGGTATCCTGGGCAGTTCCAATATCGGCGGATATGCAGGCGCATGGCTTCGCACCCACAACATTGCCAGTGTGATTGTCACGGGTAAATCCAGCCAGCCCTCATACCTTTATATCGGGCCTGATACCATTCAGATCAAAGATGCATCCCATCTGTGGGGTTGTGATACCCGTGCCGTCCAGGAAGTACTTGAGAAATCACTTGCACCGGTTCCTGTAAAAATATTGTGTATAGGTCCCAGTGCCGAAAACCGGGTTCTTTTTTCGGCTATTATCAGTGAAAAAGATCATGCTGCTGGCCGGACCGGGATGGGTACGGTAATGGGAGCCAAGAACCTCAAGGCCATTGCCGTCGCAAAGGGGCAATACCGGCATTTTAGCGCCCGGACGCGTGAATCAAAAGACGCAGTGGCTGCATATGTTTCAAAGGTCCGGCAGGCGCCTGATTTTAAATTTTTCTCCCGGTACGGGGGTGCAGGATATATAAGATGGGCCAATGACATGGGTATACTCTCAGGCAGGAACTACAGCCGTAAAAAGCTTGACAGGATCGACGCCTTTGACGGCACGCGGCTTGACGGCCACAAGGTGCGCTCCACAGGCTGCTTTCGGTGCCCGGTGCAGTGCAAGGCCGATCTTGTTTTGAACAAAGGGTCTGCCGCCGGCAACTGCACACGTCCCGAGTTCGAACCCCTTGTCAACCTGGGGCCGAAGTGCGGGCTGGAAGATCTTGAAGCCGTTGTCAGGCTCGATAACCTGTGCAACCGCCTGGGAATGGATTCCACGTCCGCGGGCACGGCGATCTCTTTTGCCATGGACCTGTATGACAGGGAGCTGCTGCCGCCTGACCTGGCAGACGGTCTCATTCTATCCTGGGGAAACGCCGCGGCCATGGAAACGCTGCTTTACCAGATGTCCGCCGGTACAGGCCTTGGAAAGGTTCTCGGGCAGGGTGTGCAAAAGGCTGCCGCCGAACTTGGGGGCCAGGCCTCCAGGTTTGCCCCCCATGTCAAGGGACTTGAACTGACAGCATATCATCCTGCATCCATAATGGGCTCCGCTCTTGGCTATGCTGTCTCCAGCCGGGGAGGGGATTACAACAACGTGTTTGCCTCCCTTGAATACAGCTGGACACCCGCCCAGGCGGAAGCCGAATTCGGAACCAGGGAGGCGGTGAACATAAAATCTTGTTCTGCAAAGGGTGCGCTGGTTAAAAAAGCGGTGATAACAAATATCCTGGTGGATTGTCTCGGGCTCTGCAAGGTGCCGGTTCTTTCCCTGCTCAGATCTTTCAATCTTGAAAGTGAAGTGGAACTTTTAAATGGATTGACCGGCTGGAATTTGACCGGGCAGGACCTGATGGATATCGGCGAAAGAATCGCCGTGCTCGAAAAACGGATCATGCTCCGGCACGGAGGAGCGGCGATGAAAGATACCCTGCCGGAAATGTTTTTCAGCAAAAGCGCTGAAACCGGACTGTCCCGCGATAAATTTGATGTCATGCTCAAAGATTATTACACGGCCATGGGATGGGATGAAAACGGTTTTCCTCCCGGGGCCGGCGGATGAAACCATAACAAAACAAATAAGGAATGCATAAATTGATTCACTCTTCAAACACAAGCTCCCGGTCGGTTTCGATGAGGATTTTGACAGACGACCAGGTCTGGGAAATAAAGCAGGCGGCATTTGATATTGTGGAAAATGTCGGGTTCAAATGCCGGCATAAAGAAGTTCACAAGATGATGAAGCAGGCAGGTGCCCGAGTGGCTGACGACAGAATCCGGATCCCCAGGCATATAGTGCATGAATGCCTTCTGACGGCACCCAAGGGATGGATACTGTACAACCGTGACGGACAAAGAGCCATGGAGGTCGAGGGCCGCAAAAGTTACTACGGCACCTCAACCGCAAGCCCCAATACCCGGGATGCATTTACCGGAAAAATCAGGCCCACCACGATCGATGATATCCGGCTCGGGGCAAAGGTGGCTGATGCCTGCCTCAACATCGACTGGGTCATGCCCATGGGTTCGGCCCAGGACGTGCCCGGAGAGGCGGCCGATCTCCATGAGTTTACGGCCGTAGCGGCCAATACGGCCAAACCCATGGTGTTTATTGGTTATTCAGCACTTGGGTGTGAATATGTGTATGAAATGGCAGCCGTTATTGCCGGGGGACAGGAGGCGCTGCAGCAAAAACCTTTTCTGGTGGTCTACCCTGAACCCATAGCTCCCTTGTTTTATCCGGATGAAGTGGTTGAGCGCATTTTCGTGGCAGCGGACCGGTTCATGCCCCAGATTCCGGGGGCGACCGTTTCTGCCGGCGCTACGGGACCGGTGACCCTGGCCGGTGTCATTGCACAGATCACTGCGGAATCGCTGATTCACATCACCATCGCGCAGCTGAGAAGGAAAGGATGTCCGGTTGCCATGAGCGGCAACTCCGGGATCCTGGACATGCGCAACGCCCTGATGACCATGGGTTCGCCTGAAAACAGCCTTGCTACGATTGCCCAGGCCGAAGTGGCACAGTCTTTCAACCTGCCTACCTGGGGCCTGGCCGGGGCTACGGATTCAAAACTTCTGGATGCCCAGGCCGGGCTTGAAAGCGCGTTTTCCATTCTAAGCCAGGGACTGTCCGGATTGAACCTGATACATGATGTCGGCTACATGGCATCAGGCATGGCCTGTTCATTGGAACAGCTGGTCATGGGAAATGAAATAGTGGGTATGACCAGGCGTTTTGTCGAAGGTATCACAGTGACCAGGGAAACACTGGCCCGCCATGTCATCGAAACGGTCGGTCCCGGGGGACATTTTCTCACACAGCGGCATACCATGGATCATTTCAAAAAGGAACTCTGGGTATCAAAGCTGTTGAACCGCCAGCCCATTGAAGCCTGGCAGGACTCAGGCAGCCCGTCCATGGAGGACAGGGTCAAAGAGGAAGTCGGCAGGATTGTCCAGACCCATGAAGTTGAACCTCTGAGCGACAAGGTGACAGCCGAGCTGGAAAGGCTCAAGAAAGAAGGCGAGGCAGAAATTTTAAAAAATTTTCAGGACCGATAGCCTGGTGGTTATCCGGGAATTTTTCAGGAGAGCCAATGGGCACAAAAACATATGATGCCATTGTAATCGGGGCCGGTATCATCGGAAACTGCATCGGCCTGGAACTGGCAAGAAAAGGATACAAAACCCTGAACGTAGACAGGCTGACGGGATCGGGATTCGGGTCTACCGCAGGCAGTTGCGCAATCATCCGGCTGTATTATTCATCTCCGGAAGGGGTGGCCCTGGCAAGGGAAGGATATTATTACTGGCTGGACTGGCCCCGGTATCTCAAGGCAGAAGATCCTGAGGGCATGGCCTGGTACCGGAATACTGGAGCACTTGTGTTCAAGACAAAGGTTAACGGCAATTTGAAAAATGTCATGAAATCCCTTGACGCGCTGGGAGTGGGTTACCTGGACCTGTCTGCCGACGAGGTGGCGGATTACCTGCCCGGGCCTGACCTTCAATCTTATTATCCGCAGAAAAGAATGGATGACCCGGACTTTGGCACACCGGCCGAAAAGCTTATCAACGGTGCTGTCTATGTGCCGGAATCCGGATATGTATCCGATCCCAAGCTGTCGACCCACAATGTTGAAATGGCGGTTCGCATGGCCGGCGGTGATTTCAGGTTCAACGCCGAGGTCACCGGGATTCTCCAGCAGGCAGGCAGGGTCACGGGTATCGAGCTCAAGGGCGGTGATACGATCCATGCACCGGTAGTGGTCAACGTGGCAGGACCCCATTCCAGCCTGATCAACCGGATGGCCGGGATAGAAGAACAGATGGCGATCCGGACCAGGGCGCTGCGGGTGGAAGTTGCCCATGTCCCCAGCCCGGAAAACGTGGACTGGGAAAAGACCGGCGTGATCACTTCGGACAGTGATACCGGGGTGTACACAAGGCCGGAAACCGGCAACCATTTCCTTGTGGGCAGCGAAGAACCGGCATGTGATCCCCTTGATTATGTCGATCCGGACAGTTACAGCCTCGAGTTTACAGACCAGATGAGAACACAGGTCCTGCGCCAGGCCATGCGGATTCCGGGGTTGCGGATTCCTAACAACATCCGGGGGCTCGTGGACCTGTACGATGTATCGGATGACTGGTATCCGATTTATGACAAATCCAGCCTGCAGGGATTTTATCTGGCAATCGGAACCAGCGGCAACCAGTACAAGAACGCGCCGGCGGTGGGTGCTTTCATGTCCGGGCTCATCTCCTACTGCGAGGCGGGCAATGACCATGACCGGCAGCCTTACCAGTACCGGATGAAATACATCAACCATGAACTGGATATCGGTTTTTTCAGCAGGAACCGCAAGATTAACACCGCATCCAGCTTTTCGGTGATCGGTTGACGGCAGGGGACTTAAATCAAAATAATAAAGCAAAAGGGAGGAACAAGAATGGAAAAAAGAATGCACCCGGCAGTAAAAGATTTGAAAAGTGATATGGAAAAAGGGAAACTTAGCCGCAGGGAATTTATCCGCATGTCCACCCTGCTGGGCGTTTCCGCCTTTGCGGCTACCCAGATGGCAGGCCTGCCCTGGGCTAAAAGGGCCTTTGCCGCAAACATCAAGCGCGGAGGAGATCTGAAGGTAGCCACGGCATTGCAGAAGATCGCCCATCCGGCCACCTATTCCTGGATTGCAGCCAGCAATGCGACCCGCCAGGTGGCAGAGTACCTGACCCTGACGGACGGCAAGAACATCACCCATCCCTATCTGCTCAAGAACTGGCAGGCCAGTGACGACTTGAAGACCTGGACATTGAACCTGAGAAAAGGCGTTACATTCAACAACGGGGACGAGTTCGTGGCCGACGACGTCATATTCACCTTCAACCAGTGGCTGGATGAAAACGTCGGCTCTTCCATGAAGGGTATGATAGGCGGTTACCTGGACAGCAACGGTATTGAAAAGGTAAACGACCATCAGGTCAAGCTTCATTTGAAAATACCCGAGATTGCAGTTCCTGAGCACCTGTTCCAGTATCCTGCACAGATCCTCAATCACAGGACCTTTGAAGGCGATTTTCTAAAAGCGCCTCATGGCACCGGTCCTTATACGCTCGAAACTTACAGGGAAGGTGAAATCGCGGTTGTCAAGGCCAGAAAGGATTACTGGCAGAAAGGGGTGGACGGCAAGCCTCTTCCGTATCTTGACAGCATGACCTTTATCGATATGGGAACGGAAACCGCTCCCATGATTTCAGCAATCAAGAGCAAGGATATCGATTTTATCGACCTGTCCGATATCGGCGGTACCGATATATACCGGGCGTTGAAAGATGACAGTGAAATCCAGATCCTGGCAGCTCCTACCGCGTCCGCCCGTGTGCTTCGCATGCGCGTGGACCTGGAACCATGGGACAATGAAAAGGTCCGCCTGGCATTGAAAAAATGCCATAACCATGAAAAACTCCTGGCTCTTGCATACATGAATCAGGGTCTTGAAGGCCAGGATTTCCACGTTTATCAGCTCCATCCGGAATACTGTCCCACAGACACCCCGAAATACGATCCTGGTGCATCCAAAAAACTTCTGGCGGAAGCCGGATATCCAAATGGTCTCGAAGTCACCCTGGCCGTGGGTTCAGGATGGCCCGACGTGGTCAGGTATGCTGAAATTCTCAAGCAGGATGCCATTGCCGGCGGCTTCAACATCAACCTGCAGACCATGCCCAACAGCCAGTACTGGGAGAAATGGACAGAGGTGGACCTGGGTATCACCCCCTGGACCCACAGGCCGCTGGGCACCATGGTCCTGAACCTTGCCTACAAGGCGGATGAAAAAGGTGAACCCGTAGCCTGGAATGAATCACGATGGGTTGATGAAGAGTTTTCAAAAATCCTTGACCAGGCCAATGGCACCCTGGATGTGGATGAGCGCAGGAAACTGTTCTGTAAACTGCAGAAAATCCAGTATGACAGGGGATCCATTGCCATAGGCTACTGGCGGTCCGTGTGGATGGTCGCCCGGGAGCATGTCAAGGGGCTGGAGGCACACCCCAACGGATACATGCTGTTCAACGACGTGTCCCTTGCCTGATAAAGACCTGCATGCCGCCCTATGCCTTGCCGCCTGCCGGCAGGGCATAGGGTTCAATAACTAACCGCACAGGGCTTTTGTTATGATTGTATTTATTTTAAGACGGTTTTTTCTCCTGCTTTTGACCATGATACTGGTTTCCATGGCCGTTTTTGTCATTGTCGAGTCATCGCCGGGCAACATTGCTAAAAACGTACTCGGGGCATTCATCTCCCCGGAACAGGAAGAGTTTTTTATTAAGCAGAACGGTCTGGACAAGCCCATGACCGAACGTTATTTTCACTGGGTCTTCGGCAATGACTGGATTGCCGAAAAAAAAGTGGGGCTCGAGCTTAAGCGGATCTACACTGAAAAAGACTTTGTGGAGTGGTGGGCGGTTAAAGAGGATGGGTCGCTTGTCCGCTGGAAAGTTGACGGCGATGACCTTGTTGCCATCGAGCGTTTGCCTGACGGGACCACGAAAGAATACATTGACAACGAACGCTGGACTGCTGTTGAAGACGGCAAGCAGGAATTTTGGGGATTGGACCGGCATAACCATGCCGTTCGCTGGATCAAGGGCGAGGCAAAAACAGTCCATGTTTTTATCATGGGCAAGGGCTGGATGGAATCCACCGGCGGCCCTGAAGCTTACATCCCCTTGAAAAAAGGATTTTTGCGGGGAGATCCCGGGGTATCTTTCAGGACCGGCAGACCTGTCAGCAAGAGCCTTTTTGTCCGGCTGCGGAATTCCGTTGTCCTGGCCATGACGGCTTTTGTCCTCGTTATGCCCATGGCACTGGTGCTTGGCATGATTGCAGGGCTCAAGGAAGGCTCGAAAAAGGACCGCTTTTTGTCAATCGGGGGCATGATGTTTTCCGTGGTGCCTGAATTTGCCACAGGGATTTTCCTGACTCTCATTTTTTCCGTGTGGCTTGGATGGCTGCCAGGGGCGGCTGTCCTGGGCAGCGCCGCCCCATGGGAAAAGCCCATGATGCTTATTCTGCCTGTGTTGACCCTCACGTTGATCGAACTTGGATACGTTCTGCGGATAACACGGGCATCCATGGTGGAGGTGATGAAATCACCCTATATCCGTACCGCTTTTTTAAAAGGGCTGCCATTCAAACAGGTGGTATTCAAGCACGCCGTCCGTAATGCCCTTATAGCTCCTATAACTGTTATCATGCTGCATGTGAACTGGCTGCTGGGCGGAATCGTGATCGTGGAGGTCGTGTTCGGGTATCCCGGTCTCGGAGCCTACCTTCTCGAATCAGCGCTCTACAAGGATGTCAACGCCCTGGAAGCCGGGGCCATGATCATGGTGACCGTGGCCGTGGGCACCCAGCTGGTGGCGGACATTATCTATACATTTTTAAACCCGAGGATACGTTATGCCTGATATACAAGCGAATGCGAGCAGTATTCCGGTGAAAAAACCCAACCGGTTCAAAGAGGCCATGGCTATTCTGCTCAGTTCCAGGATTGCGCTCGTCGGCCTGGTGATCGTTCTGTTCTGGGTTTTTGTAGCGGTGTTTGCACCGTACCTGACTCCGTACACGCCCTTTGACCAGGACTGGAAAGCCCCGAACCAGGGTCCGTCGGCCGAACATATCCTGGGAACGGATGAACTGGGCCGGGATCTATGGACACGCCTGATTTACGGTGCCAGGATAGTCCTGGTGGTTCTGCCGGTCACCGAAAACCTGTCACTGCCTGGAGGCACTGCCATATGGGGGGTGCTGGTATCCTTGATCATAGGAGCGACACTGGGACTTATCAGCGGATACAAGGGAGGATGGATCGATGAAATTGTCATGAGGCTTCTGGATGCGATGATGGCTGTTCCGGTGATCCTGCTGTACCTGATCATCGTGACGGCAATAGGAGCTTCAGCAGTCAACGTGGTTATTGCCATCGCCATTGTGGGAGTGCCGGGGATCGCCCGCCTGGTCCGCAGCCTTACTCTGGACATAAAAACCCGGGAATATATCCGGGCGGCCGAAACCCGCGGGGAGAGCGCATGGTTCATCATGTTCGTCGAAATTCTTCCCAATACCCGCGGGCCGATTATCATAGATGCCATGCTGAGGATCGGGTATGCCATTTTTGCCATGGGAACCCTGGGATTTCTCGGCCTGGGCATGCCGCCACCCTCACCGGACTGGGGGAGCATGGTGGCCAAGGGCCGTGCCTTTATTTTAACCGGCAGTCCCTGGGCCGCCCTCTGGCCTTCCATTGCCATCGCATCACTGGTGGTGGGCCTGAATCTTCTTGCGGACGGTATCAGAGAAGAATCCATGCGGTATCAATGAATTTAATGCCGTCACCCCGTCTCATGGGCGGGGTGCCGCAGAATAAGTGGAAGTGGATGAGCAAATGAAATCAAATGATCATACACAAAATACCCCCCCTGTACTGGAGGTAACAGACCTTGCCATCTCCTACCAGACCAGAAAACAACTGGTGCCCGCAGTCCGGGGTGTTAACTTTACGGTAAGACAGGGAGAGACCATCGGCATTGTAGGTGAATCCGGGTGTGGTAAAAGCACTATTGCATTCGGAATTCTCGATTTTTTAGGCGCCAACGGAAAAGTGACCGGAGGCAGCATAAAGTTCAATGGGAAAGAGATGGTGGGCACTCCTAAAAACGAGCTGCGGAAAATCCGCGGCAACAGTATCTCCATGGTCTACCAGGATCCCATGCAGGCATTGAACCCTTCTTTGACCATCGGCACCCAGCTGACCGAGGTATTGACCGCTCACCAGGCTATCGGTGAGAAAGATGCCAAAGACCGCTGCATCTCCATGCTGGAGAGGGTGTATATGCCCGATGCTGCAGCTGTCATGAACCGGTATCCTCACATGATTTCAGGAGGGCAGCAGCAAAGGGTGGTCATAGCCATGGCACTGCTCAACGAGCCGCTG
>CAYNHL010000100.1:0-13692 GCA_964397015.1 uncultured Desulfobacterales bacterium
GGCTGCAAATGCAAATTTTTTTATCATGATTAGGCAATGAATACAAACGGGAAAACTTATAAAGTTCAAATACTCATAAAGCAGCACCTGGTTCATCCAGCAACGTCTGGATCATCCGTGCCAGATCATCCATGTCGACGGGCTTCATCATAAATGCACGGATTCCGAGCTCAGCAGCTTTTGTCTCATCGATCTGCCTTGAATATCCTGAACACAAAATGACCGGCAGATCAGGCCGAAGCGAAAACATTTTTTTAACCAGTTGTTTTCCTGTCATTTTCGGCATTGTCTGGTCCGTAACAACCAGGTCGAACCGGTCAGGAAATTCTTTGAACTTCTCAAGGGCCACGGTACTGTCAGTCATAGCGGTTACGGTGTATCCAAGATCTTCAAGTCTCAGCCGGATAATTTCAACCAGGCTTTCTTCATCATCCACCACCAGGATGTGTTCAACTCCCCGTCTCAATTCAGGCAAACTGATATCAGCCGGCGTTTCATCCTTTTCCCTGGCCCTGGGAAAATAGAGAGTGAATTTACTGCCCTTTCCCGGAATGCTGTCAACGGTAAGCGTCCCGTCATGGGCCTTGACAATGCCATGGACAACCGCCAGTCCCATCCCGGATCCTTTACCGATTCCCTTGGTTGTAAAATAGGGATCAAAAATTTTATCAATTATGGCCGCAGGTATCCCAACACCGGTATCACGGACAGTCAGCACAGCATATTCCCCGGGTTTCAATGCCGGCAGGCCGGCATCATCTTCAGGCCCCGGTATCCTTGCTGACGACAGGGACACTGTCAGGCAGCCTCCGTTCTCTTCCATTGCCTGGGCCGCATTGGTGCACAGGTTCATTACCACCTGGTGAATCTGGGTGGCGTTGGCCATGATGTAACCGCAGTCCGGATCGATTTCCTGGCTTATCGAAATGGTCGAAGGCAGTGTTGCCCTGAGCAGTTTGATGGTTTCTTCAAGGATGAACTGGAAAAGTATTGGTACACGGTCCTGGTCTGATTTGCGTGAAAAGGACAGAATCTGCCGGACCAGCTCCCGGGCGCGTTCCCCTGCCCCGATCACCTTGTCGATTCGTTTCATGGCCCGGCTGTCCGGCGGCAGTTCACTCTGGATCATCTGGGAATAGCCCATTATGGCTGACAGGATATTGTTGAAATCATGGGCAATTCCCCCGGCAAGCGTCCCGATGGCTTCCATTTTATGGGCCTGTCGAAGCTGTCCCGCCATTTTTTCTTTTTCCTCCTGGGCCTTTATGCGCTCGGAAATATCAATTCCCATCAGCAGCAGATGTGTCTGCCCTCCGCTGGAAAAAGGCATAATAAAAACGCTCAACCAGATTTCTTTGCCAAAGCTTGTATTTAAGTTTAATTCCCGCGCCCGGGTGGCATTTTCCCGGATGGCATCCAGGATAAGGTCATAAAGGCCGGATGATTTCCATGAGTTAATATCATGATAATTCTGGGTGATTCCCTGAGCTTTAGTGGCACCGATGCTCTTGCACATTGCCTTGTTGATTTCCACGCAATTACCGGCAGCATCGTATATGGCCATGCCGATGGGGGACTCTGAAATGATTTTTTCGTTGAACAAGAGGGCATCTTCAAGACTCTGCTCTTTTTTCTTCAAATCTGTGATATCGGTTGCAATGGCACAGACTGCATACGGAGCACCCTGCTTGTCGTGGACTGGAAATTTCACAACAAGAAATGTAAACACCCCGCCGGACAAAGAAAGTGTTTCTTCGTATTCAACAGGACTGTCATTTTCGATTACCTGCCTGTCATGCCTCGAGAGCTGATCTGCGATTGTGCCTGAAAAGATTTCATATACCGACCGCCCTGAAATTTCATCCAGGGGCCGGCCTAACAACGCTTCAAAACGGGGGTTGGCCAGTATAATACACCCTTTAAGATCCTTGAGAAATACAACCGAGGTGGTATTGTTCAAAATTGACTGCAGCCGCTCTTCTTTATCCCTGAGCGCTTCATGGACGGCTTCCTTTTCCCTGATTTCAGAAACCAGGTCCTTCATTATCTGCTTTATCTCAAGAATCATGCGATTAAAAGACCTGGCCAGAAGGCCTACTTCATCTGAAGACCTTGTCAGGGCATCATCGATATCAATGTCAAAATGACCCTGCCTGATCTTTTCCGTTGCGGCGGTCAGGCGTTTGACCGGACCGGAAATACGGGCTGAAATAAAATAGGATACAAACAGAACGACCAGTACCCCCCAGAATATAACAGTCAATACGACAACCTTGAACAAGCGGACCGGTTCAAATGCTTCCCTGCGATCCAGATCGGCTATGACCGCCCAGGTCATCTCATGTATCAATACCGGAGTAAAGGCGGTGATGACATCATTTCCAAGATAGTTCGTCCCTGAGACAGCACCGGTGACCCCCATGAAAGCCTTTGTGACGGCAACATTCCTGATCTGCCGTGCATCAGGGTTTTCAAAAGAGTTTTTTACCGTGTAATTCGCACTGTGATGGGTATCCGACCGGAGCAGGTAGTCCTCTCCCACAAGGTATGTTTCCCCAGACTCCCCTAAGTCAGAACGTTTGAGCATGATGTGATTGATCATATCAATTGGAATGGCAAGCGCAACGACCCCTGAAATCAAATTGTCCCGGTAGACAGGCGCTCCGGCGAAAGCGACAGGGATATTGCCGTGAGGGGGATACAATGAAAAGTCTGATAAAAATTCCCGTGAAATGGCCCGGTTGAAACAGTGTTCAAGGGAGCTGTCCTTGAAATCGGCATCATGGATGTTTTTTCCAAGATCACTCTTCTTCTGGATTGAAAACACTATATCGCCGTCCGGTGCTATAAGGTACAGATCCAGGTATCCATGTTCCTTGATATAAAACTCCAGCCCAGGATGATACCGGTTGTAAAGCGCCTGCCATAGCGGGTTGTCAATATGACTCCCTCCTATGGTGTCAAAAGCCTCTTCCAGGGTCTCCACAGCATCCAGCAGCATACCGGAAGAAGAGAGGGTAACGGCGTTGCGTACATGGGATGTCAGGAAATTCTTGATGGAAATGCTCTTGGCATCACACACACTGATCAAGCCTTCCTGGATCTGGCTGGACAGAATCTGCCGGGCATAGAAAACAGAAAAAACACCCATTATCACCAGGGGAACCAGCCCGATAAGGATATATGTCATCAAAAGTCTTGTGGAAAGTTTCAGGCGGCGCAGCACCATGATCAGTCTCCATCCCTATGCATCAGGCATCCGGTATCGTCACAGTCTGTCATGATAGCGTTTTTATCAGCCGAGCCAACGATTTTATACACATCCCACATGTTTTGACGTAAAGCAGCCGGCTTGCCAATGCCCACGTACCAGTCCTGAATCGCACGGTGATCACAGGCCCTTATCTTCTGCAGGGTTTTGGAAGTCTCGAACTCCATACCTTCCAGAAAAGGAATCACCTTCTCGGGAACAAAGGAACCTGCCAGGGAAACGGCACGGGCAATAACATGGACACTGTCCCAGGCCAGAGCACCGGGCCAGTCACCCGGATCACCGTAAACATCCATATAGTCCCGGCTGAGTTGTTTTGTGACCTTATTTTCAAGACCCCAGTACCAGGGGAGCCCCACGCAGATATTTTCAGTGACTTCAGGATCCAGGCCTGCACTTATTTCCTGGTTGGCGGCAATGACAACCACGAGCATCTTCTGTTTTACCCCTAGGTCATGAATCTGATTGAGAAGCTGGGCCTGTCCGTGCCCATAGACAATGATACACAGCACCGGCGCTCCTGAAGTCACCGCCCGGGTGATGGCCGCACTGAAATCGGATTCCCTCAGGGATACGAAAGCATTGCCCGCCAGATACCCGTTCTTTTGTTCCAGCATGGCTTCGACAGATGCCAGGGTTGTATGCCCCCAGGAATAATCCACCGTGATCGCAAACCATTCTTTGGGAATATCCAGCTGATCTATGACAATGTCTCCCGTCCCCCGGGCCATCTGGTAACCGGCCGGGCACAGGTTGAAATGGTAGGGATTGCAGTATTTTCCTGTCAGGTCGTTGGAGCCGCCCAGCCCCACGTGCAGAACATTGTTTTCCCGGGCGACCAGTGAAATGGCCGTGACCTCGCTGCTGTAAATCCCTCCGATAAAAAAGTCCACCCCATTGCTTATAAGACTTTCGGCCTCCTGCGCGGCCCGTGTAGGAGAAAGCCGTGTATCCCTGACTGTTATTTCAATCCGCCTTCCCAGCACACCCCCGGCAGCATTGATCTGTCCTGCCGCCATTTTGGCAAAATTGACCTGGCTGCGAGCCTCTTTGGCATAAGATCCCGTCAAGGGACAAAGCAGGCCTATCTGCAGGGTTTCTTCCGCAAAAGCCTGGAAAACAAAAAAAACAATCAAGCAGGCAGGAACAGTGAATAGTCTCGATATCGTGACGTTTCGTATTTTCATTCAGATTTAAATCCAGATTTTTAAAGACAGTATATCCTGAGTATAATGAATTCTTAGACCTGTGTCGAGGATTTATTCTGGCAGCATGAAACTTCGGATTTGCGAGAACCGGCCCAAAGGTGCTTTTTTGAAATTTGTATTGACGGTATGGGCCATTTAACAGTAAATAGTTCTTCAGGAAAGTTCTGTTTTACCAATACCGGATGTGACCAATGAAAAAAATTCTGATCATTCTGGCCCTGCTCCCGGTTTTTATTTCAAACCTCACCCACGCCCATGCGGCTGATGGGCCGGTCCATGTCATCCCTTTGTCCGGAGAAGTAGGCCCTGCCATGGCGGCTTTTGTCAAACGGGCGGTTAACCAGGCCCTTGATGACAATGCAAAAATAATAGTTTTTCAGGTCGATACCTTTGGCGGACGGGTAGATGCCGCCCTTGAAATAGTCGAGACCCTTCTGACCGTGGACAAGGAAAAATCCGTTGCCTATGTCGATCCCAAGGCCATATCGGCAGGTGCGCTCATAGCCCTTTCCGCCGGCCGCCTGTATATGAGAAACAATTCGACTATCGGTGACTGTGCTCCCATCTCCTATACCAACGAAGGAGTCCAGGAAATGGGAGAAAAATTCCAGTCACCGTTGAGAGCAAAATTCAGAACCCTTGCAAAACGCAACGGATTTCCCGAAGTGCTGGCCGAAACCATGGTCAGCAAGGGAAAAGAAATTATCATGGTCAAAAAGGACGAAAATGTCTATTTTTTTCAAAGAGATGAATTTGATGAACTGCCTGCCGATGAGAAAAAAAGCTACAGCTTTGTCAAGACCGTGGTCGAGGAAAACGAACTGCTCACCATGGATGACGTCGAAGCACAGGAGTATCAGTTTTCCACGGCAAGTGTCAGCAATATAGATCAGCTTTTTGAAATCCTGGATATCGATCCTTCCAGCATTACGTGGCTTAAAAAAACCTGGTCCGAAACAATGGCCGGTTATCTCATCGCCATCAGCCCGATTCTGATCATGATCGGCATGGCCGCTGTATACACGGAGCTTAAATCTCCGGGCTTCGGTATCCCCGGAGCCATAGGCATCATCTGCCTGGCCCTGGCCTTTGGCAGCCACCATATTGCGGGTCTGGCCAGCTATACAGAACTTCTTCTCGTTATAGCCGGATTCGTCCTGATAGCAGTTGAAGTTTTTGTCCTCCCCGGCTTCGGCATCGCCGGCATGATGGGGGGAGTATTCATCTTTGCCGGCATGGTCCTGGCCCTTCAGGGATTTACCCTGCCAAACCCCGAGTTCCCCTGGGAAATGGATCTGTTCATCCGCAATATCACCTGGGTGCTGTTTTATGGCATGTTTGCCCTGCTGCTGTCCGTTCTGTCGTTCAGGTATATACTTCCCCATGTCCCGCTGCCGGGCGGCGGCCCCTTTTTGACGGTCACCCTGGACAAGTCACATGCTGATTCGTCTCAGAGCATGAGGGTAAAAGCCGGGGATACCGGTATCACCATTTCCGGACTCAGGCCGTCAGGCAAAGCCGACTTCAACGGCAACCGCATGGATGTCATCACCCAGGGTGATTTCATCGAGCCGGGTGAACGGGTCAAAATCATACACCACACTCACAATAAAATCATTGTTGAAAAAGAAGAGGCCTAACCCATGTCCGGTCCTTATTTCATTCCCATTGTGTTTCAGATTGCCGGTATTGTCACGATCATAGCTGAAATCTTTCTGCCTTCGGGTGGAATTCTGTCACTGATAGCAGGCGGCCTTTTCCTGGTTGCCCTTGTAAAAGCCTTTGCCATCTCCACCAATGTCGGTATGGCATTCATCGGCGCGGATATTGTGCTCATCCCTGTAATGGTGCTGATCGGACTCAAGCTTATCGCCAAATCACCTGTCACCCTGAGAAAAGAACTGTCCAGAAAGGACGGGGTATTTTCTCAGAAAAAAGACATGGAATCATTTTTAAATGCCTCCGGGGTTACCCTGACAGCCTTCCGCCCGGCAGGTGCGGTCAAGCTGAACAACCAGCGCATCGATGCTGTCACCCAGGGAGAATACCTGGAAAAGGGCACACCGGTCCGTGTCATCCAGGTAACGGGCAACCAGGTTATAGTAGAAGCAAAAAAATAAAAATATAAATCTTCAAAGGAGAAAAACATGAACGATCCGATTCAAATTGTCATTCTGGCGATTATTGTCATTGCCGTTATCATTGTCTTTTTTATTGTGAGCTCCTCGGTATCATTGTGGGTCCAGGGGCTTGTGTCCGGTGCCCGAATAGGGCTTATCAACATCGTGTTCATGCGGTTTCGGAAAATTCCACCCAAGCTGGTCGTGGAGTCAAAAATCATGGCTGCCAAGGCGGGTATCGATATTCCCAGTGATTTTCTGGAATCCCATTACCTGGCCGGCGGTCACCTGGCCCGCGTGGTACAGGCACTGATTGCAGCGGACAAAGCCAACATCGACCTGGAATTCAACCGGGCCGCCGCCATTGACCTTGCGGGCCGCGACGTACTGGAAGCTGTCCAGATGAGTGTCAACCCAAAGGTAATTGAAACCCCGCTCGTTGCTGCCATGGCCAAGGACGGCATCCAGCTCAAGGCACTGGCCAGGGTCACGGTCAGAGCCAACATCGACCGGCTGGTCGGTGGTGCAGGTGAAGAAACAATTCTGGCAAGGGTCGGCGAAGGAATCGTGTCCACAATCGGATCTTCCGATTCCCACAAAAAAGTGCTTGAAAACCCTGATTCTATTTCCAAAACAGTTCTTTCCAAGGGACTTGACTCGGGAACAGCCTACGAGATCCTTTCCATAGATATTGCAGATGTCGATGTAGGAAAGAACATCGGTGCCGATCTTGAAACTGACCGGGCCGAGGCAGACAAGAAAATTGCCCAGGCCAAGGCGGAAGAAAGGCGGGCCATGGCAATTGCAGCCGAGCAGGAAATGAAGGCCAAAGTCCAGGAAATGCGCGCCAAGGTGGTGGAAGCCGAATCCAAGGTTCCCCTCGCAATGGCCGATGCATTCAGAAGCGGCAACCTGGGCGTAATGGATTATTACCGCATGAAGAACATCATGGCTGATACCCAGATGCGCGAAGAAATCGGATCACCTTCCGACGAAGAAAAATCGGATTAATACCATGAGCTTTGATGATATTATCCCGTTGCTGTTCTTTTTAGGCTATATCGGTTTTGTCTTTCTGAAAAGGAAACCCAGGAAGGCAAAACCGCCCGGCCCTGAAAAAACGGCAGAAAAACAAGGCAAGACCGGCAGCAAATTCTCGCTGTCCGGCCTGATAGATACCATTAAAAAGGAAATCGAGCAGGCCGCCATCGAAGCCCGGAAAAAACAGGAATCACAGCAGCAGCCATACGATTACACCGAAGAGACAAAACAGGAACCCGAGAGCGCATGGTACAGCGAGCAGGCCGAAGGACGAGAAGAGGATCAGAAAGAAGATCTTGAGACCCTGCGGCCTGAAGGAGATCTTACACAGCTGTCGCCCCTGCAGTCAATGGCTCAGGATTCACTGAAGAAATCCGAATTGACCGTAACAAGCATTTCGAAAAAAAAGAAACGCCGGACACTTGTTTTAACGAAATCGAAACTGCAGGAAGCAGTGATCCTTTCGGAAATCATATCAAGCCCCATTGCCCTGCGTGAAAAACCCCGGTATTAGGAAAAGGCCTGTACATCCAAAGCCGGGTAAGGCCTTTTTTTAAGGGTTCCGTGATTTTTGAACTGCAAGCCGGTTGTTTTTTATTGAAACAACCGGCTTTAGAAAAAAAAGCATGGCAAGCCCGGCACCATTGATACACAGCAGTATCCAGAAAGAAAGAGTATAACTGCCGGTAATATCGAACAGGTATCCTGTAATAATGGGACCAAGCGCGCCGCCCGTGGTGCCGAAAAAGACAACCAGGCCGAAAAGAGCTCCATGGGAGGCGGTACCGAACAATTCGGCCACAATCGGGGAAATACCGGTAAAAAAACTACCGTGTGCAAGGCCGTATATGCAGGCAAACAGGTACAGCGCCCACAGGTTGTCCGCTGCCTGGAGCCATCCAAGCCCGGCCAAAAGGAACACCAGTGACAAAATCATGGCCCGCTTTCCCCTGACCCGGTCGATAATCACACCGGTTATAAACCTGCCGGCCATACTGACCCCGCCGATGGTAGAAAGGACCCCGGCGGCCTGGTGGGATGAAAAACCGATATCCCTGCCATGGGGAACGATATGGACAAGGATGCTCATCAGGCAGAACGTGATGGCAATATTGACAAAACAGATCAGCCACAGCTGGTATGTCCGGGCTGCCTGGGAAAAGGAAAAATTCCCGTCTGTCTGCATGAAAACCCGGCCGGTTGATGCCTGGGTCTTATCTTCAGAGGCATCAGGTTCTTTTTTCAGAAACCTGGCAATTACAAGCAGAAGCACCAGTGTCATGGCGCCCAGTATCAGGCTGGCATGGCGCCAGCCATAACCCGCTATCAGCAAGCTGGCCAGGAGAGGAAAGACAAACTGCCCGGCACCGGTCCCAACCTTGACGATCCCTGTCATCATTCCGCGCCTCAAGGGAAACCACCGGGCAATGGTGGTCAGTGCAATCACGTCGATTGCACTGAGACCTATACCGAACACCAGGCCGAAATACAGATACAGTTCCCAGACCGTGTTCACTCCATACATCAGCATGCATCCAAGTCCCATGAAAACAGCGGCTGCAGATACTAAAATTCCGGGACCTGTCCGGTCGTTCAAACGGCCGATAAAGATGGCAAACAGGCCTGAAATGAAAAACGCCATGGAAGACGAACCTGAAATAACCGCCCTGGGCCACCCGAATTCCTCCATCAGGGGATTGAAAAATACGCCATAGGCAATATATACACCGATCCCAACCGCCTGCATGCTGAAGCACGACGATACAATAACATACGGCCTGTCTTTTTTTATTCCCGATAACAAAAAGCCACCCGAACCCCAAAATGTTCAAAAATTACGGCCAAAATATACAGATTGAAAGGATCTGAACGCAGTTTGAGCACAAAAAAAATCCGGACCAGGGTCCGAATTCCCAAACTCCTAACATTTTTTGCATCGACAGTATGGGCTTTTTCAAAATCAATTATCACTTTTTCAGTATTAATCCAATTTCGATTAATGTGCAACAATTGTTTAAACTCCTTTTTTTTAGCCGGTAGACTTGACGACGAGGTTCATGCTCTTCATGCTCAGACATGCTAAAATGTGCCCCGCCTTGCCAACCCAAACACTCAGATGGGCCCTGTCCGTGGCATAAAGTACAAAGGCCCCATTAAATTAAATCGACCTAATGATGCCCCTTGTTTTTCAACTAAACGGTTTTTCTTTTCCTGGCATATTTCGATCATGGTCTCCAACTGCCGGAGTGTAATATCGGCAAGAGGCATGTCTGCCTTGTTAACGACAATAATATCTGCGATCTCGAGAATACCGGCTTTTATTGCCTGGATCTCATCTCCCAGTCCCGGAGACTGGATTACAATCCGTATATCCGCAATATCAGCGAGTTCTGTATCGGACTGGCCGGCCCCTACTGTTTCCAGCAGGACAACATTCCATCCGGCAGCCTCTATCAATCCCATGATTCCGGAAACAGAGGAACTCAGACCGCCCAGATGACCCCGGTTGGCCACAGAACGGATAAATAAGCCCGCATCACCGGCATGACTGCCCATCCGGAAGCGATCACCCAGGACAGCCCCCCCTGACACCGGGCTGGAAGGATCGATCGCAATGACCGCTACTTTTTCATTATTTTTTCTCAATTCATGAATACAGGCATTGACCAGACTCGATTTCCCAACGCCCGGCGGGCCGGTTCCAAGTTCCCTGCGGAGGCAGGCCACGATTTCTCCATGGGTCACTCCCTTTTCCGCGGCATGTACGACCTTTTCAAAAATATTATCCGTTTTTGACTCTGCCGCGTGCGAAAGTGCGGAAAGTGCATTCTCTACTCCGGCCTGACTGCGGCCAGCCTTGAAATCCTTGAAAGCTGAAACGAATTTTCCCACCGCTTCCGGATCTGGCCGGCAGGGCAGCGGCTCAAATGAAGGATCGTCGTCTGATCCATAGCAGTTGACCCCTACCCACTTCTGTTTCCCGGATTCAATCTGTTCTTGAAAAACCTGGGCGGAATCCCCGATCATGGTCTGCACCCACCCTTCTTCCACCACTTTATACATCCCCCCTGCGGTATCAATTTTTTCAATCACCGCGTTAATCGCGGCCTCCATCTGATCAGTAAGCTCTTCGATATAATAGGAACCCCCGAGAGGATCGATTACGTCGCACAGGCGGGCCTCTTCCCGTAAGATATTCTGGGTGGCCATGGAATTTCAAGCGCCATGAACGGGGATCTTCAGCTCCCAGTCTTTCTTTTGCAATGCGTGCCCAGATTCTCCGTCCGGCCCTGAATTTCGCAATTTCTTCAAAAAAACTCATGGAAATATCAAAGAAAAAGGTGAAACGGGGTAAAAATGCCAGTAGAGTGAACGGGGAAGGATCATTCATGGCAGTGGAAATATCTCCTATCGGAACACTCTCGAGGCAGGCATCCATATGTTCCACCGTGTTGACCACTGTACCGCATGTACCGAGAAGAACCGGCGGGACTTCGTCACAGTCCAGGCCCCGGAACCCGGAACAGCACGGCAGGAGACTGATGGCAGAAGCTCCTGCTGCCAGCAGTTTTACAACATCGATTTTTAATGACCGGTTCTTTTCCGATCTGCTGATGGAATGCATTTTTCCACCTTTTCCGGGCGGCCTCTACCTCCAGCAGGCCCGCTGTTGCTTTTCTGCTGTCCATCATCCTTGCTCCCATTTTGCTCTTTTGGCCTTTCTTGCCTTTACTGCCAGTTCTTCGATACTGCTGACAATATCTCCGGCCCTGGCACCCGGACCAAAGATGGAACTGACCCCGGCATCGAGAAGATCCTGAACGTCGCTTTGCGGTATAATTCCGCCTACGGCCACGCAGACCGGTTCGAGTCCTGCATTTTTCAATGCCGCCATCAATTCCGGAATGATAAGGTGGTCCGCAGCAAGAGAACTCAGGCCGATCACATCAGCATCCTCCTGCCGGGCGATGGCCACTACGGAATCTATGGTCTGCCAGGGCGGCGTGTAAATCACCTCCATGCCGGCATCCCGTAAAACGGCTGCAACGATGCGGCTGCCCCGGTCATGCCCGTCAAGGCCGATCTTTGTGATCAGTATCCGGTAGACGGGAGATTCGGTATTTTTTATCCTGTCCCTACCTGCTGACTGGTCAATGAGAGAATCCAAAAGCGTCTCCTTATTTTTACCGATTATTAAGTATAAACTACCGACTGGTAATTCAGTTATCAATAACTCAGATTCCTGTCAACCCGTTTTTCACTGTATTTTTTTATCGATTTATTGCCGGATTTGTTTTATATGATCTCAAGAACACCCGCTTGTCTTACAACAGGGAGTAATATGGAGAATCAAAAGAATTTCAAGCAATTGGACAAAAGCCTCCGGAAACAGGCCCTCATAGATACAGCAGCGGAACTGTTCCACAAAAAAGGATACAGTGCAACCTCCCTGGAGGATGTTTCAAGGGCGCTTGGAATCAGCAAGCCAGCAATCTACCATTATGTGAAAAATAAAAACGAACTGCTCACCATTATTTATACACAGGCTTTTGAAAATATTTTCAAAGATACCCTGGAAATATCCAATATGGATTTACCCCCGGATGAGAAACTCCGCCGTATCATCCGCCACCATATTACCAATATCATCGTAAAAGACATGTTCATGTTTTCCGTTTTTTTCAGTGAAGAAAGCAAGCTTCCCCCAAAAGATTTCAATAAAATCAAAGAAGAAAAAAGACGGTACACAAAAATTTTTGAGACCATCATCAAAGAAGGAATCAACCAGGGCCTTTTTAAAAATACAGACCCGAAACTGCAGGCATATGCTATTCTGGGAATGTGCAACTGGATCTACAAGTGGTACGAAGCGGGGAAAACCCCCTTCACCCCGGATAGAATCGGAAATCATTTTATCGACCTGCTTGAGCTCGGCTACAAGATACCGGATCCGGAGAAAATAGAGCCGGCCGCCGAACTCTCCTCCAGGGATGCAAAAAAAAACAGGAACCGGCCCCGGACACAGATTATCGAACAGATACAATACCATACCCGGAAGCTGAATCACCTGGCTCTTGAACTTAGCCGGCCCCGCAGCCCGGAGGACTGAAGATTCTCCCGGCCGTTACATCCAGGTTGGCCGCTTCACAGTTTAAAAGGTGATCGTCAAGGATTGTGGGCGATTGATGTTAATAAAAACTGGCGTATCGTTTTTGAGTTTAAAGATGGTAATGCCTATATTGAAAATTATGAGGATTATCACTAATGGCTATGTTTAACCCTCCCCATCCTGGTGAATTCATTAAAGAAGTTTACCTGGATCCCTTAAGTGTAACGTCCTGCTACGTGGCATTACAGCTTAAAATTTCGCCTTCGACCTTCTCAAGGCTTATTAAAGGACAAAGTTCAATCAGTCCAGGAATGGCTTTACGCCTATCAAAATGTCCACATAGAACCTGGCGTTTAGCTGAACAAAAAGCAGGAGACAACGCTACATGAACATACGATTAGAAACAAAGGGCGATTACACCCAAGTTGAAGAGCTTACAAGAGAAGCTTTTTGGAATTTATATGTTCCCGGGTGTAATGAACACTATTTATGCCACATACTACGGGAACATAATGATTTTATCAGTGAGCTTGATTATGTAGTAGAACTAGATGGAAAAATAGTTGCTTCCATTATGTATACACACTCGTATTTAATTAATAATGATGATGATGAAGAAAAAATCCCTGCTGTATCTTTTGGACCTCTATGTGTTCACCCCAATTATCAAAGGAAAGGTATTGGCACAGCATTAATCGAAAAGACAAAAGCATTAGTAGCAAATATGGGAGTGCCGGCAATTATTATTTACGGAGATCCACACAATTACTGTAAACATGGTTTTAAGAATGGAATTGATTACCAAGTAAGTAATATGGATGGTGAATATCCGTTAGGATTACTTGTTTTTGAACTTCAGCCGGGATTCTTTGGAGATAAGAAATGGAAAATTAAGCAAAGTGATGCGTTTGATTTAGATCAAGACAAGGCAAAAGAATTTGA
>CAYNHL010000101.1:0-13633 GCA_964397015.1 uncultured Desulfobacterales bacterium
TGCGCTGGCCGGTGCCAACCCGAACGCCGAGCCGGGGGCCGCTGCCGAATCGGCTGATTTTATTCGCCTTTTTTATCAAATACCAGCCCGAGAATAAAGTCGCTCTGGTGCCGGATATACTGGTCGATGGTGAAATGATCCTTCAGGTACCAGCGCCTGAAAGCCCACATATGTCCCAGGACGGAAATATTGTGCCCCACGAGGTTCATCGTTTTTTCGTCAATTTCGGGAAAATTGTCTTTTCCGGACAGCTGCGCCAGCGCCTGGATGAAAATATCGGTAATGTTCAGTTCGTTTTCCAGCACCGATGTTTTCCACTTGTCCGGCAGGAACTGGGTTACCTGGTACATCATCAGCATATGATCCGCCATCTTGTCGCAGACCATGAAGTATTCCCTGATCACCTCGGCCAGCCGCTGTTTCCCCATGGCAGTCCTGGAGAGCGCCTCTTCCACCGCTTCCTGGACCTCCTCGTGAATGGTCTTGCAGACAAGGTATAAAAGATCTTCTTTTGAACTGACGTATTCATACAAAGATCCGATGGAAAAATTGGCCGCACGGGCGATCATTCGGGTCGTGGTCTTATGGTAACCATGACGGATGAACAGCTTGACCGTGGAGTCGATGATCTGACGGCGTCTCTCCTGCACCAGCTCCGGATTTTTTATCTGGGTCGGTACTTCCTTGACTGTCTGTTCTGCCCGGGTTGTATCTTTGTTTCCCAAACCATGACTCCTTTCTGCCGGTAATTTGAAAGGCTGTTAATGAACGAGCGCTCGTTCAATATAAATTGTTACAATGATTCACCATTCTTGTCAAGTTCCAAAGCAGGTTGAGGAAAAATTGATTCAACCATCTAATTTTCAAAAAAAAGTTTGACAAATGCGCATATTTCACCCATAGTAAATTTTAAAAAGACTGAGCGCTCGATCAGTTTTTGCCTGACCGTGCGCCGCTGACGTCGGATATAACGCTGTAATCAGTTAACTTTAAAAAAATTAGGTAAGGAGGCTCACGGTGGATTTTGATCTAACAAAAGAGCAGGAAATGATCCGCAAAGAAGTCCGGAAGTTTGCCTTGAAAGAGATTGATCCCATTGCCGGAGAACTGGATGAAAAGGAAGCATTTTCAGTGGAACTGACTGAAAAAATGGGAGAAATCGGACTTTTCGGCATGTTTGTTTCCGAGGACTATGAAGGCCAGGCCATGGATTATATTTCCTATATAATTGCAGTGGAAGAGATTGCCCGTATTGACGGATCCCAGGCTGCCACCATAGCAGCGGGCAATTCACTGGGCATCGGTCCGATTTATTATTTCGGAACCGAGGAACAGAAGAAAAAATACCTGCCCAGGCTTTGCAGCGGCAAGGGATTATGGGGATTCGGCCTGACCGAACCCACTGCAGGATCAGATGCCGGGGGCAGCAAGACAACTGCCGTTCTTGAAAACGGCGAGTGGGTCATCAACGGGTCCAAAATCTTTATCACCAACGCCGCATCCGACATGACCATGGGCGTGACGGTCCAGGCCATCACCGGCACCCGCGACAACGGCAAGCCCGAATATTCATGCTTTCTGGTCGAAAAAGACACCCCGGGTTTCAAGGCCGTTCCCATGCACAACAAACTGATGTGGAGGTCCTCAAATACCGCGGAGCTCTATTTTGACGATGTCAGGGTTCCTGAAGAAAATATCCTGGGAGAAAAGGGAGACGGATTTCACCAGATGCTCAAGACACTGGACGGCGGCCGCCTTTCAATAGGAGCCATGGGGCTCGGCGGAGCCCAGGGGGCCTATGATCTCGCGTTGAAATACGCAAAGGAAAGACAGCAGTTCGGGCAGCCCATTTCAAAATTCCAGGCCGTGGCTTTCAAGCTTGCCGATGCAGCCATGGAAATCGAATGCGCCCGCAACCTTCTTTACAAGGCGTGCTGGCTCAAGGATAAAAAACGCCCGTTTGAAAAAGAGGCCGCCATGGGAAAACTGTACTGCTCTGAAGTGATGAGCCGGGTGGCGGATCATGCCGTCCAGATACACGGCGGGTACGGTTTGATGAAAGAATACAAGGTGGAGCGTTTCTACCGTGACCAGAAACTGCTTGAAATCGGTGAAGGCACCTCCGAAATCCAGCGGCTGGTAATCTCCAGATACATCGGCTGCTGACACTTTTTTTGACAAGGAGATCCAAATGGACAACCAAGACCTTCTCCTGGTGGAAGAAAAAAACCAGGCGGTTATACTCACCTTCAACCGTCCCTCTGTCATGAACTGTTTGAACTTCGATCTTCTGTTCGCACTCAGGGACCGTATCGATGCCCTGCAGTTCAGTCCGGCACGCTGCGTAATAATCACCGGCGCCGGGGAAAAAGCCTTCTGCGCAGGAGCCGATTTAAAAGAGCGTGCAACGTTGCCCCAGCAAAAGGTTCAGGAATATATCCTGACCATACGCAATCTTCTGACCTCCATACAGAATTTGAACAAACCAGTTATATCCGCCGTCAACGGGATAGCGCTTGGCGGCGGTACAGAGGTGGCCCTGGCTTCCGACATCCGGGTGGCGTCCACCAATGCCAGCATGGGACTGACCGAAACCCGCCTGGCCATCATCCCCGGCGGAGGCGGTACCCAGCGCCTTCCGAGGATTATAGGCGTGGCCAAGGCCAAGGAGCTGATCTTTACCGGACGCCGGGTGGATGCTGCAGAAGCCCTTGAAATAGGCCTGGTAAACAAGACATGCGCACCTGAAAACCTCATGGACACCTGCATGGAAATGGCGGACATGATCGGCCAGACCGGTCCCATTGCCGTCGAAATGGCCAAGTATGCCATTGACAAGGGAATTGAAACCGACCTTGCCACGGGCCTTGCCATTGAATCCAATGCATACAGGGTCACCATCCCTACAAAGGACCGTATCGAGGGCCTGACCGCATTTCGTGAAAAAAGAAAACCCGTTTACAAGGGGGAATGAGAACCATCATGAATGATAACCGAACGTTCTGGGAAAACGAAGAGCAACTGCTGGCACAGCGCCGGTACGATGCCATATGGCCCGGCGGACAGAAGGCTGTAGACAACCTGGCCAAACGAAATAAAAGACCGGTAAGGGAACTGATCCAGGACATGATAGACCCGGACACTTTTTTTTATGAACTGTCGGTTCTGGCAGGATTCGGCATGGGATACCCCGGAGTGGAGGATGTACCCTGTGCCGGCATAGTGACGGGCATCGGAAAGATACACGGAAACTGGACCATGATCATGGCCAATGACAGCCGGGTCAAGGCAGGCACCTATTTCCCCATTACATTGAAAAAACACATGCGGGCCCAGGCCATTGCCGAAAAATGCGGGCTCAACTGCGTGTATATAGCCGATTCCGGGGGTGTTTTTCTCCCCATGCAGGCGGATGTATTCCCTGATGACCAGCATTTCGGGTCCATTTTCTACAACATGGCAAGAATGTCGGCCAAGGGCCTCAGGCAGGTCACGGTCAGCACCGGCGGCAATACGGCAGGAGGTGCTTATATCGTCTTCATGGCCTGTGAATCAGTCATGATAGACCGGCAGTCCTTTTCCTTTCTGGGCGGCCCGCCCCTTGTCAAGATGGCAACCGGTGAAACCATATCGGCTGAAGATCTCGGGGGCGCAGATGTCCATACAAGAATTTCCGGCGGGGCGGATCATTTCTGTAAAGACCAGGCCCAGGCCATTGCCACCATCCGGGACCTGCTGTCGTTGACCCGGCCGCAGAAAATACACCTGCACCGATACCAGGAGCAGGAACCCGCACTGCCGCCGGAGGCCATTTACGATGCCATGCCCATATCCCCGCACCAGGGCCTTGACGGCAGAAAAATCATTGAATGCATAGCCGACGGCTCTGTTTTCATCGAGAACAAGCGTCATTTCGCCCCGGGAAGGGGAGACAATATCCTGACCGGGAAAATAAGGCTCAAAGGATTCCCGGTCGGCGTGATCTGTTCCAACCAGACCGGCATCATTTTCCATGAAGCGGCCAAGAAAGTCGCCGAATGGGTGGTCCGCTGTTCCTACGAAAAAATCCCGCTGCTGTTCATCCAGAGTTCCCCGGGATACATGATCGGCTCTGAATCAGAGCATTCAGGTATCGGCAAATACGGCGCCGACATGGTCCGTGCCGTTTCCTGCGCCCAGGTCCCGAGGATACAGCTTGTAATCGGTCCGGACAACGGGGCGGCAAATTACGGCATGTGCGGCCGGGCCTACCGTCCCCACTTTCTGTTTTCAACCATGCGCGCCAGAACCGGCGTCATGAGCGGAAAAAGCGCCGGCGGAGTTTTGCTTTCAATAGAGACGGCAAAACGCAAGGCCGCGGGGAACCCCATGAGCGAAGAGGAACAGCAGGAGTTCAGGGAAAAGATGATAAAAAAATATGACGGGGAAGCCCACCCGTTTTTCTGTGGCGCCCGGATTCTCAATGACCGGGTACTGGCCTTTAACGAAATCAGGGACTGGCTGGCCATGGCTTTCGAGGTCAGCCTGATAGAACCTATTGCAGAAGCGACATTTGGTAATTTCAGATTTTAAATAAAAAAAGGAGAGGACCATGACTGAATACGATTATTGGAAAATTTTCCCAAGGATGCCAAAAAAAGTTACCATTGGAGATATCACCGTCAGGGATGGATTCCAGCACGAGGAAAAGTTCATTTCGACAGAAGCCAAGAAGACCTACCTGGAAGAATTGATTTTTGCAGGTTGCCGTAATATTGAAGTCACCAACCTTGGCAACCCGTTCATCATGCCGCAGTTTGCCGATGCCGAGGAGCTGCTGACCCACCTGCGGAGCGACCGCTTTGTCAACAAGGCAGCCCGGAGGGGCATCGACATGAAAGATGTGGTTCTGACATGTATAACCATCAGGGAACCCTCTGTTGACAGGGCAATTGAACTCAAAAAAAGAGGAATCGGGCCCGACAGGGTATTGATGATGGTATCCACGGAAGAACACCACCACTTCGCCAACTCCGGCACCACCCTTCCCAACTACTGGAAGGAAGCGGAAAGATGCATAAAAAAATGCTCCGATGCCGGGATCAAGATGTGCGGAACCGTATCCACCATATGGGGAAGCCCCATCGGCGGTGCGACCGAACTTTCCGAGGCAGTGAAATTCACCCGGCACTGGCTGGATATCGGAGCCAGTGACATCGAGCATGCAGACCATGACGGATCGGCATCTGCTGCAGATGTTTACCGCTATTTTTCCATGATACTCGATGAAATTCCGGATACCAGCCTGCATATCGCCCATTTCCATGAAACCAAGCGTGTCGCGTCCGCGTCCGTACTTGCCGCGCTCCAGGCAGGCATCTGCCATTTTGAATGCACCCTGGGAGGCTTGGGAGGCCAGCCGGCAAACTTCATGGACGACAGGCCCATAAAAGGCACAGGAGATTATTATTACAAGGACGAGCGCTATGTCGGCCTGGTTTGTCTTGAAGATACCCTTGTACAAATTGATGAAATGGGTATAGAACATGGATGGGATGTCGACCGGGTCCTGTGGCTGGGCCGCCAGATGGAAAAAACCATTGGCCGGCGTTTGAGAAGTGAAGCAGCCATCAACGGGAGAACCCTCAAGGAAGGTCACATGGAATTTGCCAGGCCGGGACTGGGGGACCTCAAGAAAAAAATGGGCGAGACACCAGACCAGAAATTTCCGGAATAATAAAAATGGCCCTTTAAACTAATGGGGCCAAATCTTGAAGGAGACGCCATGGACAAGAAAAAAAATATTCCCCATATCAACGTCGATTATTTCGAAGACCTTACAGGGAATATAACTGAAAAAGGAAGCGGCCAGGTGGATGAAGTCGGCAAGCGCATCCAGAAGCTCAGGGAGGAAAAAGGTATTTCCGTCGAGGACCTTTCCCGGCTGACCGGTTTTTCACAAAGCCGGCTCGAAGATATTGAAAAAGGAAGGGTCCAGCCCCAGCTCGGCACGGTAATGAAACTGTCCCGGGCTCTGGATTCAGCCGTGGGGCGGCTTGTGTCGGGCATGGGAAACCGTCTGTACTCCATCACCCGTAAAGACGAGCGCAAAAAAATATCGCGCTCGTCTTCAAGTACGGGCAAAAAAAACCTGTATTCTTACATGAGTCTGGCTCCAGAAGTCCAGGGACGTCACATGGAAGCCCTCATCGTCCAGCTTGAAAAAAGCACTGACACCGAAGTTTCAGTCCATGACGGTGAAGAGTTTGTATTTGTACTCGAAGGAACTGCCAGCCTGACCATCGGAGATGAAAACTACGATCTCGAACCGGGTGACAGCGCCTATTATCTTTCAACCACCGAGCACTACATTACCGCAAAGACAGACAAGGCAACCATACTTGCCGTTCTGTACGAATAAGGAGGTAGCAAAATGACCAAGCTTTTGTGGCAGCCGTCACAGGAACGGATCGAAAGCACGAACATGTACAGGTTCATGCAGGAGGTGAACAAAACCCATGACAAAGACTTTGCTGACTACCAGGATCTCTACGAGTGGTCAGTGAATGACCTCGAGGCATTCTGGTCATTTGCCTGGGATTTTCTGGACATCAAATCTTCCCGCCGCTTCGACAAGGCCATCGATGATCCCGGAAAAATGCCGGGCGCCCGGTTTTTTGTAAACTCCAGGCTCAATTTCGCCGAAAACCTGCTCCAGTTCCGCAATGACAAGACAGCCCTGGTTTTCAGGGGAGAGGACAAGGTCAGGCGGACCCTGACGTACAACCAGCTCTACACGGAAGTCGCACAGGTGGCTTCATCCCTGAAATCCATGGGTATCCAGGCAGGAGACCGGGTGGTCGGATTCGTACCCAACATGCCTGAAAGCATAATTGCCATGCTGGCCGCAGCAAGCCTCGGCGCGGTCTGGTCTTCTTGTTCTCCCGATTTCGGGATCAAGGGGGTCCTGGACCGTTTCGGACAGACAAGGCCCAGGGTGCTGTTCACTGCAGACGGATATTTTTTCAAGGGAAAACCCCTGGACAGCATTGAACGCATCGCCGGTATCGTCAAGGAACTGCCGTCCATTGAAAAAATTGTTGTCATTCCCTATACAGCAGAAAATCCGGACATTTCATCCCTGCCCAATGCAGTGATGTACGAGGACTTCAAAGACAGCACCGCCACCGAGGTGGATTTTCTCCAGGTTGATTTTGACCACCCCTTGTATATCATGTACTCCTCCGGTACCACCGGCCTTCCCAAGTGCATGGTGCAAAGCCAGGGAGGCGTGCTCCTGCACCAGAAAAAGGAACTGGTGCTGCACACAGACCTGAAGGAATCAGACACCATCTTCTATTTCACCACCTGCGGGTGGATGATGTGGAACTGGCTTGCCTGCTCATTGAGCGTCGGCGCCACACTGGTGCTTTTTGACGGCAACCCGTTTCATCCGGGACCCGACGCTTTGTGGAAAATGGCACAAGATGAAAAGATAACTGTTTTCGGCACATCGGCCGGATACATAGAAGCCTTGAAAAACGCCGGTGTAAAACCAAAAGAGCAGTTCGACCTGTCTTCATTGAAAGCCGTTCTTTCCACCGGATCTCCATTGTCGGATGAAAATTTTGAATTTGTCTATGACCATATCAAATCAGACCTGCAGCTGGCATCCATTTCAGGAGGATCAGACCTCAACGGCTGTTTTGCCCTTGGCAATCCCATGGGACCTGTCTATTCCGGAGAACTTCAGTGCCGGGGACTGGGCATGAAAGTCTTTGCCTACGATGAAACCGGCACCCCTGTCATTGACAAACAGGCAGAGCTTGTCTGCACCGCGCCTTTCCCCTCCATGCCCATTTATTTCTGGGGGGACGAGGATGGATCCAAATACCACTCGGCATATTTTGACCAATATCCCGGAATCTGGACCCATGGTGATTTCATCAAGGTCACGGAACGCGGGGGTGTTATAATGTACGGCCGGTCTGATGCCACCTTGAACCCCGGAGGCGTCCGTATCGGTACCGCTGAAATCTACCGGCGCCTGGATGCAATGGAGGAACTTGCAGACAGCGTCGTCGTCGGCCAGAGCTGGCAGAATGACGTAAGGGTGATTCTGTTTGTCAAGATGGCCGAGGGCCATGAACTCACAGATGAGCTCAAACAAAAAATAAAGGCCGATATCCGGCAGAACGCTTCTCCCCGCCACGTGCCTGCCAAGATAATCGAATGTCCTGATGTGCCTTACACATTGAACATGAAAAAAGTGGAACTGGCGGTGAAAAAGGTGATCGAAGGCAAGGAAGTCAAAAACAAGGATGCGCTGAAAAACCCGGAAGCTCTGGATTTCTTCGATAATATCGACGAACTCAATTCATAGATCCTTTCAGGGTGCAGCCCTTTATCCCCTGTGCCTTTGTCAAAGGTGCAGGGGACATTTTTTTTTAAAGGACCAATGACATGAACCAGGACGTGGCAGCCTATTATCATAGCAGTGACCTTTCAGGCCGCATCTTCAGGGCACTGGCCGATGCCGGAAAAAATACCCGGTCACTTGAACTCAAGGACCTGGCCGCTATCGACCAGCTCCACACCGGCGGATTCAGGGCCACTTTGAAACTGGCTCAAAGTGCCGGTATTGAGCCCGGAATCAGAATACTCGATGCCGGGTGCGGCATAGGCGGATCATCCAGGCTGCTTGCAAAGGAGTTCAACAGCTCTGTTACAGGAATCGATATTACAGACGCGTTTGTACAAACTGCCCGGATGCTGACAAAATGCTGCGGTCTCGATGACCGTGTCGAATTCGAATGCGGATCGATCCTGGACATTCCCTTTCCAGAAGCATCTTTTGACGCGGTACTCTGCCAGCACATCCTGATGAATATAGACGACAAGGCCAGGGCTCTGGCTCAACTGCACCGCGTACTGAAACCCGGGGGACAGCTTCTGGTGCACGATGTTTTCAAAACCGGGACAAAAGAAATTGCCTATCCGGTTCCATGGGCCGATCATGGCGGCATCTCCTTTCTGGAGCCCTGGGATATAATCAGGGATCTTCTGGAAAAAACAGGTTTTGTTATCTCTTTTGTGTCAGATGATCCTGCACCGGCACTTGCATGGTGGCAAAAAGTAAAGTCGGTTCACGGCAGCCGGACCGGCACTCCCTCCCCTCTTGGCCCCCACCTGGTTTTTGGAAATAACAGCAGCCTGTTCGGAAAGAACATGACGTTCAATCTTGAAAACGACCTGATCCAGGTTGTCGAGGCGGTTTTCCATAAAACTTGAATTTTTTTAGACAACTGACTTAATAAGATTTACAGACAATTATGTTAGATATCACAGCGACCTATACCGACCAGTACGAATTGACCATGGGACAGGCCTATTTTCTATCAGGCCGTAAAAACGACCAGGCTGTATTTGACTATTTTTTTCGAAAAATACCATTTGGCGGCGGATATGTCGTGTTTGCCGGCCTTGAGGACCTATTGTCAATCCTCGAAAATTTTCGTTTTGACAAAAAGGACCTGGAATTTTTAAAGGCTCAGGAGTTCAATCCTGACTATCTGTCCTTTCTCGAAAACTTTCGATTCAAGGGGGATATATATGCCCCTTTTGAAGGAGATCTAATCTTTCCTGCCTGTCCGGTGCTGCGGGTCGAAGGATCACTCATAGAGACCCAGATAATCGAGACGCTGCTGCTGAACATTATCAATTTTCAGTCTTTGATCGCAACAAAGGCAAGCCGCATGAGAATTGCCGCCGGCAGCGGCACGCTCATCGATTTTGGATTACGCAGGGCCCAGGGTCCGGGTGGATACCATGCTGCCCGTGCCGCTGTCATCGGCGGTTTCGATGCAACCAGCAACGTCCGGGCAGCAAGGGACTATGGCCTGCAGCCGTCCGGCACCATGGCCCATTCCTATGTCCAGTCCCATACGGATGAATTGTCCGCCTTTCGCAGTTTTGCTGAAGCCAGGCCCGACGACTGTGTGCTGCTCGTGGACACCTACGACACTTTGAAAAGCGGGCTGCCCAATGCAATCACCGTTGCTTTGGAAATGGAAAAAAAAGGCAGGCGTTTGAAAGGCATCCGGCTGGACAGCGGTGATCTGGCCTACCTTTCCAGGCAAAGCCGCACCATGCTGGATGACGCGGGTCTGCATCATGTGAAGATCGCAGCTTCAAACCAGCTCGATGAATATGTTATCCAGAGCCTGGTAGCGCAAAAGGCACCCATTGACGTGTTCGGAGTCGGTACAAGTCTTGTTACCGGAAAGCCTGATGCAGCACTTGACGGTGTGTACAAATTGGCAAAAACAGGCCGACATCCGGTTATCAAGCTTTCGGAAAATGTCTCCAAGATAACCCTGCCTGACAAAAAACAGGTGTGGCGCACCATTAACAAAGAAGGATTTTTTCCGGGTGCAGATTTAATCGGGCTCGATGATGAAAAGCCTGTGGCAAAAATGCACCACCCTTTTGTCAACAATAAATCCTTTGTCATAGAAGCGCATGAAACCGAACCGCTGCTCAGGCAGGTGATGTCCGGCGGAAGAACCGTATACGATACACCTTCTTTGTCCCAAACCGCATCTTATGCCAGGGAGCGGCTTGCGATGCTTCCAGCGGAATTCAAGCGTTTTGAAAACCCTGATATTTATAAAGTGGGTATCAGCGGCAGCTTGAAAGCGCTGAGGGACAGCTTGATTGATCGACACAAAGTATCCGGGACAAAAAAAGCTTAAAAATACCAGGTGCCCTGGATGTAGACCTGGACGGGCAATCCAGTGTTTTTTCCTGAAACCGGATCCATTATGCCTCCAAACTCGGTGTCAGTTCCGCCAACGGGCAGATTGACACCTGCCAGCACATCAAACGACTGTGCGGCATTCCATTTCACAGACGGCTGAATCAATGCGGATCCGTCATCCAGGTTTACAATGGCTGTTGCTGACAGACTCACCAGCGGATGAAATTCCTGCTGAACTGTCACCCCCACATACCTGGTAGCGGTATGAAACAGGTCTCCGCGGCCCATCCGTTTTATCAGGGCCGGTTTCGTCATGGCCTGGCAGATCTCTTTTTCTCCGATGCCTGAATAATAAAATTCGACCAGGGCATACCAGTTCCTGTCGTTCATAACCCAGGTACGGTCCATGTTGAAAATCAGGGAAGCGTAGCCCGGCACATTGTCTTCAGCGGGCCTTGTCCATACCAGGTCCGTGCGCCAGGCTGCCGCTCCTGCAAACCCTGAAACACTGACACCGGTAATATCGTCACCGTAATGCCTTGCATGGAGAAAGCCGGCCTCTTTGCTCCCCAGAAATGTTTTCAGCTTGACGGCAAAAGAGGAAAAGTCTGCGTCCAGGTCACCGGCCGTGTCAAGCCTGGGTGCGATGATGATGCTTCCGTCGGATACAAGGCCTTTTGAAAACTGGCACACAATCATATCGGAACCGGTTTTATAATCCTTTACAACATCAGACGGCGCAAAGGGGTTGACGATATCCATGGGGTTGAACATCAGTCCGTTACCCGTGGTAACTGCCTGCCGCCCGATTGAAAAAAGGGCCTGGCTGCCGGAATATGAGGCATACAACCGGTCAAGCCGGTGGACGAACCTGCGGCTGCCCGACCGGGTGTCGGATGCCAGGTCGAAAAGCCGTGTATCATCGGAATCGATATCCTCGAAAAAAGCCTGAAAATCCACGGGCAGTTGTGAAACAGCACGCCGGGTATCTTTGGCCGAAGCCTCGGCCTCGTAATGGAGCGTGAAACTCAACCGGTCCGACAGGTACATGTCTGAATTGATACGGACGGCCGATGTTATGCCGCAATACGGGTCGGACTGGCCGGAAAGGTCGATCAGGTGATCGGTCCCGAAAAAAGAGGCACCGGCATGTGCCCTGACATGCCCGCCAAAATCCGTATCCAGGGCCATGCCGTTTGAAGAACAGGCCAGGACACAAAAGAGACAGGCTATGGCAGATACTGCTGCCTTCATGCAGCTATCCTGCCGTCTTTGATGGTAATTATCCGCCTGGCATAATCCATGACCATCTGGTCATGTGTGGAAAAAATAAAGGTGACATTGTGCTGCCGGTTCATCTCGAGCATCATTTCAAGCAGCTTTTTGCCGGTTTCCGAATCCAGGTTGGCCGTTGGCTCGTCAGCCAGCACCATGGAAGGGCCGGAGACAACTGCCCTGGCCACGGCCACACGCTGCTGCTGGCCGCCGGACAGTTCAGAAGGCCTCCGGTTCATGTGCTGTTCAAGCCCGACCTCCGCCAGGATCGCCTTGACTTTACGGGTGCGCTCAGTCTTTGACATCCTCTGCAGGCGAAGGATGTATTCAACGTTTTCCGCTGCTGTCAGCACTGGAATAAGGTTGTATGCCTGGAACACGAAACCGATTTTAAAAAGCCTTATCTCGGCCAGTTCTCCCCTGGAAAGAGTGGCGAAATCACTGCCGTCCACAACGACCTGTCCCGCGTCGGGAGAATCCAGGGCCCCCAGGAGATTGAGCAACGTTGTCTTGCCCGAACCCGACGGACCGGAGATTGCTATGAATTCCCCTTTTTCGATCTCGACGGATACATCGTCGAGAGCCTTGACCACAACGGCTCCCTGCCTGTATTCCTTGGTCAGGTGAGTTGCCTGTATCATTTGCATTGTCATTCCCTTATAAAAATCAGGTCATTCTCATTGTTTCAACCGGTGAAAAGCGTGCCGCCTTGACCGCGGGATATACGCCCACTGCAAGACCGAGTATGAACACGGTCAGGTTTGCGGCAATAATGTCATTGACTGCCGCCACCGGAAAGATCACCCTTTTCATGCCCCACATCTGGGCTCCGCTTGCAAATGCGGTCAGATCGATACCGGTCCCGGAAAAAGCGAAGATCAGAAGGAAAGCCGCAACATTGCCTGCCGCCATTCCGATGCACAACAGGAACAGGGTCTCGGTCACTACCATTGTAAAAATACGTGCGGGTTTCATCCCGATTGCCTTGAGGAGCCCGAATTCACGAATCCGTTCAAAAACCGCCATCAGCACCGTATTGACAATCCCGAACCCCATTGCTATGAAAACGACCAGGTACCAGATCATTAAAAACTGGTTGAAAAGGGCAATATAGGCATCGATTGCCGGCAGCAGTTCCCGCCAGGATTGAGCTGTCAAACGATCGTCCAGCTGCCGGTTGATCTTGTCTGTCAAAGGTTCCAGATCGGCCTGGGCTATATTGTCATAAGGCAGTACAATGGAAATTTCCGTTGCACCGCCTTCCAGTCCCAGCATTTTTTCAGCGCTTTTTTTCGATACAAACACATAAGCTTTTTCTACCGCCTCCATTTCTCCTTTGAACACGCCGGTGATGGTAAATGCGCGGGAGGCCACTTCGCCGCCTGCAGACTGTGCGCTTACGACAAAACGTTTACCGGCGGCAAGTCCCAGCTTGTCGACCATTGCCTTTCCCATCAAGGCCCCTGACATGTCGTCGGCCGAAGGAGTGCTGCCCCGGACCGGGGCATCCCCGATGAAAGACACTCCTTTTTCCGCTTCAAAATCGATCCCCGCCAGTTTTACACCGGCAGTGTCCCTTGCCGTATTGATGACGGCATCCGTTATGACCCTTGAAACCAC
>CAYNHL010000102.1:0-13424 GCA_964397015.1 uncultured Desulfobacterales bacterium
AAATAAAGTCGGTCCAGTACGTATAAATTCCGATACCGTCGGCATCGGTTACCATCATGTTTTCGGGACTCACCCCAATTCCGAATCCTGAAAACCCGAAAAACCCGGATATGGAAAAATCGCCCGGATACATCAGGTTGAATCCCATAATGGCGTAGGTCAGCAGCCCGATGGCAATAATGGCGGTATTTTTAAATAAAATATTGACTGTATTTTTAGACCGGGTCAAACCCGACTCCAGGCTGGCAAATCCCAGATGCATTATAAATACCAGAAACGTGGCAACCAGCATCCATGTATTATTGGCAACATACACCGCTGCCGCACCAGTTATGCCTGATGCGCCATCATCGGCAGTTGCGGTGCCGCAAAAAACCGTCAATACGCCGATTAATGCAAGAATTGTTTTAAATGGCATTCCTTTTTTCATTTCCACTACCCTTTCACCTTTTGTTCGGTTTTAATTCTTTGAATGAAATAACCTTCAGTTGGGAAACGGATATTACAAGATGCATACCAATAGTGATGAGTGTCATATAACTATCTGAAATATATGCAAAAAAATATATTGAACAAAATATTTGTCGTCTTTGGATCAAATTTTATTGCAATTTTGTAATTTTATCGCTTAATTTATTATACAAAATTGTAATAAATTTATTATAAACAAATTATAAGGAATATTTTTTCATTTGTAGTCTGCCATATCTATCGATTTAGCATGGTCTGTCAAAATCGAGTTATGTCTACACCGGCTTTTTTTAATAGAGTTCGGACGGGATTTATAATAATAAAGGAACCACCATCATAGGGGGAGTGAACGGTGCTGAAATTTTTATTTAACCCGCCTGTCGAGGTGTCCCGCAAACGCTACCTTTGGCTGGCCGTGGCTACTGGCACCACAACGATGATAATTTCAACCCGGCGGTTCATTGCATGATCCGAAAATATGGGGCGCGACAAGTTTATTGGATCCAAATATATAAACTCAGGGGAAAAATATAAATAAAGAGAATCCCCCATAAACAGATACAGAATCATGCATTATGCCGGTACCCCCCGGACGGAGCAGCCTGCATGGATGAATCAGACCGGCGGTTGGGCAAAATCCTAAAGGAGTGTAATACCCACAAAGAAACGGTACATGTAAAAACTTTAACCTATAGGTGGTTTCCGGAATTTTATTTACAGGCTTTTTTGATGCTAAATACAAATAATCCCGGATTTGCCTGAAAGCTCGGCCCTTTATACTGTTGTCATGATTAACTTAAATTTCTAAGGGAGATCCTATCATGTTTTATTGGGCACTTGTAATTTTTTTTAATACCCCTGATTGCAGCACGTTGCAGTAGGCCGCCGGCCTGATTTTTTCAGCAGTCACCCTTGAGATATAAAAAGGGAAGGCATGCCATATAATTGTTCCCCTGTCTTTATCTGAAGATTGATTCTTAAAAACTTACAATATTTCATTTTCAAGGAGTGAAGAATGAGTACGAACAGCAGAGAATCAGCTGTTCCGGCCAAGGCTGGATTATGGTACCGGTTAAGCTCGGTTTTTTTTGTTTCCCTGACTATCTGCATTCTTGTGGCCGTGTATGGAATCTTATATCCGGATTCCCTGGCGAGCGTTGTCCAGGGTGCCACCAATTATGTCCTGGATTCGTTTGACTGGATTTTTCTGCTCTCTATCACTTTTTTTATCTTGCTCAGTCTCATGCTTGCCATGAGTGATTACGGGAACCTCAAGCTGGGGAAAGAAACGGACGAGCCAGAGTTCAGCACCATGTCGTGGATAGCCATGCTCTTTGCAGCAGGCATGGGGGCCGGGCTTTTGTTCTGGGGTGTGGCCGAACCCCTGAGCCATTACATGGTCCCGCCTCCGGAAAGACCGGCCATGTCACCTGAATCTGCACGGTGGGCATTTGTGATGACCAATTTTCACTGGGGACTGCATGCCTGGAGCATATACGGACTGTCTGCCCTGATCATGGGATTTTTCGGGTTCAGGCACGGATTCCCCATGCTGGCGGGATCCCCTTTCCTGGCCATATTCAAGGGAAAAGGCGGTGCCGTGGTTGCCAGGGTGGCCAATATCGTGGCGGTTCTTGCCGTGGTTTTCGGTATATCCGGTTCTCTGGGCATGGGCGTCAGGCAGATCAGCTCGGGGCTGGCCGAAGTATTCAACACGCCGACCCAGTCCAATATGGTCATGGCATATATCCTGGGCGTCCTGACCATCTGCTACATGATTTCTGCCTCCACCGGCCTGGGCCAGGGAATCCGATTTCTTTCGAACCTGAACATGTCCATCGTGGTGCTGCTCATGCTGTTCGTGCTCTTTGTGGGCCCCACGAAATTCATCATGGCCACGTTTGTCAACAGCCTCGGGGATTACTTTACCAGTGTGCCCTCGCTGTCGATGAAACTTTATCCCTTCAGCGGTGAGTCCGCCTGGCTTCGCTCCTGGACCCTTACCTGGATGATCTGGTGGATCGCATGGGCCCCTTTCGTCGGGGTGTTCATCGCCCGTATCAGCCAGGGAAGAACCATCCGTCAATTCGTAATCATGGTCATGCTGATTCCCACTCTGTTTTCGATCCTGTGGTTTGCAGTGCTCGGCGGCAGCAGCATCCATTTGCAGCTTTTCGGAAACGCAAACCTGGGATCGATTGTCCTGGAAGATCCTTCCGCGACACTTTTTGAATTTTTCACATATTTTCCATTCTCCAATATCCTTTCAATCGTGGCGGTTTTCCTGGTGTTCATTTTCCTTGTAACCAGTGCCGACAGCGGGGCTTTTGTTCTGGGAATGATGACATCCGAGGGCGATCTCAACCCTGCCACAGGCCGCAAGCTTTTCTGGGGAATCATCCTGGCGGCGCTGACGTCTGCGGGCCTGTTTGCCGGCGACAGCGTGAAAGTCCTTCGGTCCATTGCGATCAGCGGTGCCATCCCCTTTACCCTTATCATGATCGCCCATGTACTGCTTCTGGTGAGAGGACTGTCACTGGAATCCAATACCGGAAACGCCTCCCTGGAAGACGGGGAAACAAACATCACCCAAAGCATTGATGGCACCGCCATCGACACTGCAGGAGAGACATCATGAAACGAAACGCTGTTACAGCAATAGCCTTTCTGGCCCTGGGTCTGTTCATCATTTCCTGCCAGAAAAGTGATCCGGTCCGGATCGGTTCAAAAAACTTTACGGAAAACCGAATTTTGTCCCACCTGATCCGTCTTGTGGCCGAGGAAGAAGGACTGCCGGTTCACCCGTCCCTGATATACGGCAATACATTTGATCTTCAAGAAGCGCTCAAACGGGGTGAAATCGATGCCTATCCCGAATACACAGGAACCGGGGCACTGATGCTGGGGGTGGGTTTGTCTGACAACTCCACCGAGATGTATCAACGGGTTCGAGAGCTTTTCAAGCCTTTTGGATTGATCTGGCTGGAGCGGTTTGGTTTTGACAACGCATATGCCCTGGTCATGACCCAGAAACAGGCGGCTGCTTACAATATCAGGACCATCAGCGATATTGCCGGGTTGGACAGGGAACTGGTATTCGGTGCCGATCCAGAGTTTTTTGCAAGATCCGTTGATGGGTTCAGTTCAATGGTCCTGCGATACGGAATCCGACCGACACCCGAGGTGATTGCCCATAATACGAGGCGTGACCTTTACCGAAACCTGGTTGCAGGAAATCTCCATGTGGGGGTGGCCCATAAAACTGACCCGCAGATCCAGGAGTATGGGCTGGTCGTGATCCGGGATGACCTGAACTTTTTTTCGGCATATGAGCCTGCTCCCGTGGTACGTGCAGATACGCTGGAACAATACCCCGGATTCTCCACGGCACTGGAAAAACTGGGCGGCCTGATCGATGAAAAGATGATGAAAACGTTAAACCACCGGGTTGATATATCGGGCCGAAGCGAGGCATTTGTTGCCCGTCAGTTTTTGAAAGAACAAAGACTGATCACGGCGGCGGAACCGGAGTCAAGGGCCCGGGAACTGGTGTGTGCGTTTCCGCCGGCGGATCACCGGACCGAACTGAGGGCCTTGGCCACAGAGGCGGTCCGTTTTGCTGTTGCCGGCCGGTATGTTGCAGCCAAAACCCTGGACGACCCCGTAAAAGGTCTGATGACGGGGGATGCGTTTGCCGCCGTGCTGGGCGCTGAACATTTTTTTGACATCCGTCCCCGGGAACTGCCGGAAAGACTGGAAGGCATCGAAGCCGTGGCCCCGGTGGGATATCATTTTGCACACCTTATCCGGGAAAAAAATCAAACCGGCACTAAACTGTCTCCCACTTCTTCAGGATCCCCCTTCAGGGATGTGAATCATCTGGGGGTTGGGTTGAAACACGGTAGTTCCGCCCGCACGGCCATGATTCTCCTGGACGCATACAACAGGACTGAAGACGTATCCCTGCATTACGGTCCTCTGGACACCCAGGTGCAGCAGCTCAAAGACGGCGAACTGGACGCGGTCCTGTCAATGACAATCTCCGGCGACTTTCATGTGGCCCAGGTCCTGCTGGACCCGGGACTAGATCTGTTCCCGATAAGGGGGTGGCGCCAGGGAGACCGGCAGTTCCGCTATCCATTCATGAGGGAGGCCAGGATCACTTCGGCTACATACCCGGCGCTCAAGGATCCTGTTGACACACTGCGGACCCAGGTCGTTATCGCCGGACCCAGGGCCACCTCATCCGCCATTGGAGACGGGGACCCCATGACGGCACTCAGGACACAGAAACTTTCGATTCCTAGGGGACTCAAGGAAAAAATCATTGCCGGAACCAACAAAACCGAAACCATCGATCCGGCACTACCCGGTGAAAATGTATCCCTGCTCAGCAGGCGCAACGAGGTCCTGCCCCTCAATCCTCAGCCGGAAGTCTCGATAGTGACGGCATTACTGGTGATCCTGTTTTTTGCCATGCTGTATCTGGTTTTCGAGCAAAAAACCGGCAGTGGTGTTCGATAAAAACAGGACCACCGTCCGTTGCCTCCAGTGCTGTTTTTACCTACAGCCGGGAAAAAAAGTCAGGCCGGGGTTGACAGGTCAGTGCCGAAAAGCGGTCACCTTTTCAAGGTGTAGAAAAATACACTTTTCATCAGCACACCGGGGAAACCGGGCTTAAAACCATGTCTTCCGGAAGGATTCCAAGCCTGAGGGTTTCGGGTTCGGGCAGGTCGATGCCGATGGTTTCCCTTTTTTTATTGATGGAACCGAATTTGATTTTTTTTAACGCCTCAGGTCTGCAGACTGTGTGCCGGGATGATTTGCTAAAGCAGAATACACCTGTCTGGTTTTTTGCATGCCTTTTTTTCAGGTTCGCTTTCAGTTCAGGATAAAATAAACATGAAATCCATTAAAGTCAATTTGAGCGATCCATGCAGTGATGCCGAATAGGTTTTCATTTTCTGTCTTGCCCAATTCTTGATATGAGGTATTCACGCCGGAGTAAAACCGATGTTCATGCCGGCATAGGCATCTATGGTGCCGATATTGCCCGTGACTCCCCGTGCCTGATCTGATGCGAGAAATGCAGCCAGGCGTGCGGGGTCTGCCGGATCCTTGAGCTGGCCTTCTGTTTTGAATGCCATGAACCGGTCGTGAATTTCAGCCCCCAGTTTTTCCTTTCCCATGGCGCGGATGCAATCCTGCATCATTGTGTCCATCACACCTGGATCAATGGCATTGACCCGGATATTCCGATATTTGAGTTCCTCGGACAGCGAGCGGGTCAGCTGGATAAGCCCCGCCTTTGACACAGCATAGGCGCACAGCACCGGAAAATGCATCTGTCCCAGGCCTGAAACGATGTTGATAATGCATCCGCCTGGCTGACCGCCGGGTTTTATCATAAGGGGCAAAGCCTTGCGGCAGCATTCATAGGCCCCGTGCAGGTTGACATCAATTGTGTGTTGCCAGCCTTCGCTTCCTGACGTGCCGTTAAACCGGACCGGCCCTATGATTGCGGCATTGTTTACCAGGATATCCACTTGCTTGAAACGCCGGGCCGTCGCCTGCATCAGGTTGTCCACCGATGCTACGTCGGCCACGTCACAGGGAACGGCCAGCGCTTCTCCAGGCAGCTGTTCGATTTTTCGGGCTACCTGGTTCAGTTCGGATATGGTCCGGGCGGCCAGGACGACATTGGCACCTTCCTGAGCCATTGCCAACGAAACGGCTTTGCCCAGACCCCTGCCGGCACCGGTGATGACAGCGGTACGGTGCTGCAAGTTCATAACATATTCCTCCCATTTTTCATGACTGAAGCGTTAATGCCTGGCATGGGCACAAACACACCGGACACACATCGGGAACCTCTTTGCCTATTTGTACATGTCCGCTGTGTCGAGGGACATGATATTGAACATGTCCACCAGCACATCGAGCACGTTGGGTGTGATAAAGGCCGGTATTAACGGCCCCAGGCGGATGAGAAGGTCTTTGGTTTTAAACGTCGGCGGACTTGTCCTTATTGTAGGTCTCGGCCCCGGACGTGTCCTGGGACATTTTGTCCATGGTACGCTGTCGTCAGGATTCGAGCTTTTTCAAGCTGGCTTTGATGAACGCCGGAATATCATTTGGGTTCCGGCTTGTAATCAGATTGCCGTCTTCCACCACTTCGCCGTCAACAAACTGGGCTCCGGCATTCTTGATATCCTGGATGATGGATGTCCAGCCAGTGACTTTCCTGCCCCGGAGCACATTGGCCGTTATCAGCAGCTGGGGACCATGACATATGGAAAAAACCGGTTTGTCGCTTTTCATAAACTGCCCGACAAAACGGACGGCATCCAAATCCACACGCAGGTTGTCCGGTGAGAACCCGCCTGGAATGAGCAGCGCATCAAAATCATCGGCACGGACATCCTTTACGCCGACATCGATCAGCACTTTGGTTCCTTCCTTTTTTCCTTCGACCGTAACTCCGGGTTTCAAACCGACATGGGTCAGGTCATGACCATTGTCCAAAAAGGCTTTGGCCGGTTCGGCATATTCGGAATCTTCGAACAGATCATCGATAATAACTGCAATTCGTTTCATGATTGTCTCCTTTTAAGGTCTTTGTTCGCTGATACAGATCTTCCGGTCTGCATTGTGGTTTCATGTTGGCATTGTCACTGTATAAATTCAATGGGGGAAATCGTGTATTTTGGCTTGTGTACACCGCAGGCATAATCAGGCACCCAATTTTTTCCCGGCATAGACCTGGATCGTGAAATCGGTCAATATTTAATATTGCCATTCATACTTTTTACAATTTCAGGCTGAAAAAATCGGCAGCATTTTTACCTGATATTTTTTCAAGGGTATCGCGGGAAATATTTTCTTGGTTCAACACCTTAAGCTCTCTGTCCCACGCATACGGTATGTTGGGAAAATCGGAGCCGTACATAATCCGGTCTGCTCTGTAACTGCTGAGATCAAACTTTACTTCAATCTGAAAATAATCTGTAACAGCCATCGCTGTATCCAGCCATAGGTTGTCGTATTTTTCGACCATTTTTCTGTAAGCGGCTGTTTCATCGAATCCAAGATGGGGAACACAGATTTTGAGATGGGGAAAATCTTTTAAAACATTTTCCGTTTTCTCGGCACTGCAGAGTTCATAGGGATCGCAGTTATAAGCTTTGCTTTTCGGTTCCCTGCCGACATGCATTACAACAGGTCTGTCATTTATCCGGCAGCGTTCATAAAGCCGGTTCATATTTTCAGAATTCATGTCGAAGCACTGCACATGAGCGTGCAGCTTAAGTCCGCCCAGACCGAGATCAAATGCCTCCTGTAAAATTTCTTCGGCATCCTCCTCTCCCGGAAATACTGTAGCCATACCGGTCACTCGATTTTCATATCCGGCACATTTTTCATACATATATTTATTCAACTTTCTTGCGATGCCGGGTTTGTGTGCATACTGAAGTGCGATGATATGTTTTATGCCGTGTGACAGCAGAAAATCGAATATCTGGGAAGAAGCCATCTGATACCTGATATGCCATGCGTTATCGTCAAACCATTTCCGTATTGCGGTAAAAAGACTGCCGGGGAAAATATGTACATGGGAATCGATTACAGGAGGGAGGCCGGCAGGAACCTTCGGACCTCCTTTATCATTGAATGACGGCATATTTGTTTTCAACATCACAATACCTCCTCACCACCTCATTTACCACCAACGATACGGTTGATTCAAGTCCTTCAAAACCGTTGGTTCGATCCTCTCACATGTGATCTGGTACCTTCCAAAATAATTGATGTTGTGAATGTATGAGAGTTTCGATCCTTATTCGTTATGCTCAGTTTTTTCTTTAATCACATGCAAAACCTTATTGGCAAAGAGAGCGTGAAATGGCTTGAAAATAAACCACCATATTCTTTCTTTAAAGTTTGGATTCTCTGCAAGCAAATCAAAGCTAAGCTCTGTCACGCCGTCTTGTGAATGCAAGGAATATCCTGTCTGGCAATTGAAAAAGATTGATTTCAAGGAAAACCAATATTTCGTCGGTCTTTCAAATTCTGTCAGCGTAAATGGTCCCATTGTATCACCCACATTTAATTTCAGCACATCGCCTGGCCTTCTAAGCTTGGCTGCCTTCCAAGATGAACTTAGCCCATCCACCAGGAGGATTCTTATGAAAAAGAATAACTTGGCCTCCAAGAATTTGTAAATCGGGAATTTGTTTGGCATCCTGTCAATCAAGTCGAAGACAGCATAAGAAGAGGCCTTGATCTGGATTTGTCTCTTATCTTTTATCATATTGATCATTTTTATTAATACCTTATTGATGATATTCGGAAATTGCTTTTTGAAACACCATAATGGAGTTCAGAAACAGTAATACTTGATATGCCAATTTGACCGATTTCTGTATCTGTAAATTTTTGAACATTGAATTCACAGGCCCGCGCTGGTTGAGGTGAGGGGGGCCAGTGGAATGCCAGGTTCCGCAAATTTAATTTATCACCATCTATTTGAATTCCGAACATTAAATATTTGGCCTGTAATGTTGCCTGAAAGCTTTGAAGCTAAAAATACTGCTGTGTCAGAGACATCCTCCGGTAAAAGGATGTTTGAACTCTTATCTATAAGATTAGAACTATTTAACATATCAGTTTTGATCAGTCCCGGACAAATTGCATTTACTCGATGCCTTGATCTCGAAGCTCATCAGCTAAAGAGTAAGAAAGAGCAACAATAGCAGCTTTAGATGCGGCATAAGCAGCGGATCCGGGTAATCCACGCAAGCCGGCACCCGACGTAATATTAATAATGTTGCCTTCCTGCCTTTTTTCCCTGGTGCCGGCACAGGGCACCACCGGCATGCGCAGGGGCCCGGTTGATAAAAACATCAAAGCATGGCATGATCATTCAAGGTATGAACCATAATGCAAAGGACAAAAACAATGGACATAACACCTGAAAACACCACTGTAGGCTTTATCGGAACCGGGGTCATGGGGGCGCCCATGGCCGGCCATATCCTGGATGCCGGATTTCAGCTCAATGTTTTTTCACGGACAAAAGCCAAGGCTGCAGGCCTGCTAGACAAGGGTGCGGTCTGGATGGATTCAGTGGCCAGGTTGGCTGAATCTTCTATGGTAATAATCACCATTGTAGGATTTCCAACCGATGTAGAAGGAATATACTGTGGGCCGGAAGGATTGCTGGAAAACGCTTCTCCCGGCAGTATAACTGTCGATATGACCACGTCTGACCCGGCACTGGCTGAAAAACTTTACCAGTATGGCCGGGCACGGGGCATCAGTGTACTGGACGCCCCGGTATCAGGCGGGGATTTAGGTGCCAGGAATGCGAGTCTTTCCATCATGGTCGGAGGTGATGAAAACACGTTCCAGGATCTTTTGCCCCTGTTCCGGATCATGGGTGAGAATATCGTGTACCAGGGGTCTGCCGGCAAGGGCCAGCATACCAAGATGGCTAACCAGATCGCAATCGCGGCCGGTATGGTAGCGGTAAGCGAAGCACTTGCATATGCAGGGCGCGCCGGGCTCGATCCGGAAACCGTACTGGAGAGTATTGGAAAAGGAGCTGCGGCCAGTTGGTCGTTGAACAATCTTGGGCCCAGGATGATTGCCGGTAACTTTGAACCTGGTTTTTATGTCAAGCACTTTATAAAGGATATGACCATCGCCCTGACATCCGCAAAGGCCCTGGATCTTGACACTCCCGGACTGTCCCTGGCAAAAACTCTTTATGACCGTCTTTCAGCCGCAGGATGCAGTGACGAGGGCACCCAGGCTTTGTTCAAGCTGTTTCGGTAGGATTGACCGCCAGGCTTCCGTCAGTTTTCCTGTTTATGAAAACAGGAACCTGATCCTAAACAAATGGATTGGCAATGGTTTTTTGCAGCTCCTTGTCTATTGTTTTTTCGAAGGGCCGCCCGTAGTAATCATATAGCTGCACTTCATATTCCATATTGACCGGTTTTTTCGGATCGTACTCCGGTGCATTCTTGATCTGGTCTTGGCTCAAGTTCATGGAAAAACTTGACGATGCCCAGCTCACCGAATCGACCCAGTTTAAGGACAGAAGGACTTTTTTCCCGCCGGGCAGCCAGTCCCGGGTATCGACTACCACATACCTCATAGCCCATGTAACGTCATCCAGGATAAAATCCTGGACATGACCGATATCTCCATCTGTTGCCTGAATACCATAGCCCTTCACTTCCTTGAAAGAACGAAGATAATTGTCTTCTTTTTCCCCCTCGGCGGCCTGGGTTTCCTCTGGTCGGTTTTCCAAAGGTGGTATTTCATTCATGGCTGCCGGATGCCCAGCCGCTCCCCATAGTTGAGTTCCGGCCCAGTAGTAGGGATATCCGAAGTAGGTATATAATTCTCTTTCATGTTCACGTGATACGGGCTGGTCTTCCTCCGGTCCGGGGCATTTTTCCAGCTGCTCCCGGGAAATGTTGAGAAATATGCTTTTCAGCCCCCAGTTTTCACTTTCAATCATCCAGGGTGCGATAAGAACCTGTTTGCCGAAAAGCCATCCACCGGTATCGGCCAGAATATGACGGACGGTCCAGAATCGTTCATCAAAGAGAATATCCTTGCATTTGCCGATTTGTTCATCTTCAGACAGAAGGTTGTAGCCGATTAGTTGATCCATACTCCGTAACATGATTATTCCTCCTTATATGCGGTTGTTTTTGAACTTAAAGTCAAGAATACATCTCAAAGGCTTTTAAAGAAAATAAGGTGTTTCCTTTATATGTGATCAAATAACCATGTATTTTGTCAGGGGGTGGTAAAAATCAGTCCGGTTTTGCACACAGTGAAGAGCACGGGGTAATAAATGAATTGTCAATGTAAAATACAGGTATTACCCCATTGTAAAATTGGGTGAGTGTGGAAGACTATGTTATATTTCTCTGGTATTGAAAGGCCCTGATTACCATGGCCGGTACCCGGGATGCCGGAGGATTGGTAAGTTAATGGAAAACCATGAACATAAAAAGCTCATAGAGGCGATGTCATCCCCGGAATTTTACCCGGACAAACCGGATGATGTCATACACATACAGACTCACATTTCAGATGTTTTTCTTGCCGGGGATCTTGTCTACAAGATTAAAAAACCTGTGGATATGGGATTTCTTGATTTCACGACGTTGGAAAAACGTCATAAATACTGCTGCCGGGAGATAGAATTGAATCGCCGCCTGACCTCAAATATCTATCTGGGAGTGGATAGTATTACAGATGAAAATGGCGGTTACAAAATCAAAGGCTTTGGCCCGGTAGCCGAGTACGCGGTTCGGATGAGACGGCTACCTGATGAAAACACCCTTGCATCAATGCTTGAGAGAAACAGGGTGAGTCAGGAATTCATGGATTTATTGACCCGTACCCTGGTTGAATTTTATCAAAATTCTGCATCAGGGAAAGATATTGACCACTTCGGCTCTTTTGAGGTGATCCGGGACAATTGTCAGGAAAATTTTGAACAGATATCTTTGTCTGGTGCCGGTGAAATGAATAAAAAAAAGGTTCAGATCATAAAGACAGCTACCATGTCTTTTTTGGAACATCATGAAAATCTTTTCCGGCGAAGGGTGGAAAACAAACACATACGCGATTGCCACGGAGATTTGAAAGCGGAGCACGTATATGATTACAAAGGTATCCAGATCCTGGATTGTATCGAATTCAACGAGAGATTCCGTTATCAGGATACAGCCAGTGATCTGGCATTTCTGGCAATGGATATGGAGTTTCTCGGTTATCGCCCTGCCGCACTCTATCTTTTGAGCACTTATGTTCACAAGACCAAAGATCCGGACTTGATGGGATTGATCGATTTTTATAAATGTTACAGGGCCATGGTTCAGGTAAAGGTCCGATGCCTGCAGCTCAAAGGCATGCATCCGGACGATGGGCAAAAAGCGCGAAAAATGGCTGCACTGGACCGGTATGTTGACCTGGGGTATCAATATGCCCTGAAAATTACCCGTCCGGTTGTCTGGGTGATTTGCGGGATGATTGCATCAGGAAAAAGTACTATAGCAGGACGGCTGTCAAATCTTTTTTCGATTCCATGGATCCGCAGTGATGAAGTGCGCAAGAGCCTGTTCAAAGAACATTTTAATGATCCTAAGCAAGATTCGGATACCGGGGCTTTTGAAAAAGGGATGTATTCTCCCGGGGCCACATCTCTCGTATATGGCAGACTGCTTCTTTTGGCCCAGGCCAGGCTCAAAAAAGGGCAGTCAGTGATCCTGGATGCCACCTGCCGGAAACGCAGAAACCGGAAGGATATTCGCCGGCTGGCTTCGGACAGCGGTGCCAGTGTCATTTTTATTGAATGCCGTTGCCCGGACAGTGAAATTAAAAAACGTCTTGCTGAGCGGGAGCATGAAAGATCCGTGTCTGATGCACGGCTGGAGCATTTTGAAGACATAAAATCAGGTATGGATCCTTTTGACGAGATTCCGCAAAACATGCATATACAGGTGCAAACCGATCAACCCCCGGATAAAATTGTGGAGACGATACTGGCCGGTGAATATGAGCTGCTGGCAAGGCAGATTCAAAAAATGCAGCTTCCCGGGATGTCTATGGAATAAGAACTCAGCTTTCAAAGTTGGTTTAATAAGATAGAATTAAAAAGCTGAAAAAAACTGCACTTATGGAAAAGGCCTGAAAAATTGATAATGATTAAAAATCCATCATACATTTTATGGATTCGATTGTCTATGGAGATTGTTATAGCAATAGCTGCGGTTTTGATTTTAACCTGTTTTCCTGTTTCGGCCGAAAGCTCAAAGGCATTGGAAAAACAGCATCCGGCCGGAAATTATTTGCTGGCCCGCTTGAAATCCTCTTTTGCAGAAGATACGGACCCATTTCATAACCGCAGGTTTATAAGGGTATTG